>JBJEOP010000140.1:0-30060 GCA_051880775.1 Acutalibacteraceae bacterium | reverse complement strand
TGATGACTTTGCCGTTTTCAATCGGCTGCACTCTTGTTGTATCAACGGCTGTTTCGCTTGCTTCAACACCGGAGCTTTCCGTGTCGTCGCCGCTGCTTTCAGACGGTTCACCGTTGCTTTCGTCGGTATCGGTTGAGCTTTCATATTTTTCGCCCTTTACATCTTTTCCGGCCTCTATATTTTCAGAGCTTTCCTGTTCTGACGTTTCCTCCTGATGTAAATCGGAATATTCCATCACACTTCCGTAAGTAGTCCAGGCCGCCGCAGCTATGGCAACAACGCATATCGCAAGAGCAATGTAAAAGCCCGCATTTTTCTTAGGGGATTTTTTTTCGTTTCTTTCGTTCTTCATATTTTTCATACCTTGCACCTCCGTCTTTATTGTTGACGGAGTGAAAATAATATATTCATAGAAGTAAACGAAACACGAAAAATCTTTGATAATTTATATTCAGTAAGTTCGTGTTTTATTCATAACTCAACTCAGCGAAAACATCAGCGGTCACAACAACTCCACACTCCACTCTCATTTTATTATAATGCTTTTAATTTCCGACGGTGTGTTTACAAATATTGCGTTTTTATAGAAATGTTCCATTTCCTGTTTTGTTCCGTATCCGTAAAGAACACCGATAAAGTCACAGCCGGCTTTTGCCGCACCCTCAGCGTCAAATTTTGTGTCGCCTACCATAACAACACGGCTGTCGGCATTTGCACCGAGATTTTCAAGAGAATAGCGTATAACCTTTTCTTTTGTGCGGCGTTCGGTTCCTGCCGTTGCACCGCCTATAAAATCAAAAAATCTGTCAAGTTTCAGCATGGCGATGATTTTGTCGGCAAAGGGCTGATATTTTGTTGTTGCAACGCCGAGCAAAATACCGTTTTCTTTGAGTGACGAAAGCAGTTCAATCATTCCGTCATAAACTTTATTTTTGTAAATTCCGCTTTTTATAAATTCCTCTTTGTAAATCTTAACGCCTTCCTCGGCTTCTTCGTGGGAAAATCCGCAGCGTTTAAGGCTGTCATACATAGGCGGCCCTATAAAGCTTTTGATAATTTCCTCCGACGGCAGAGGGCGGTTTGTGCGTTTGAAAACCTGACGTACACAGTCCAGAATACCCTCGCCCGATTCGCTGAGAGTTCCGTCAAGGTCAAAAAGTGCAATATCATATTTTTTCATTTTAACAATCACCTTTTATTAGTTAGGAGTTAGGAGTTAGGAGTTAGGAGTTAGGAGTGAGGAGTTATTGTTACAACAAACCAGACTCAACGCAAGTGCTTGCGGTCATAATAATTACGCATTACGCATTATTTTTCATCGTGAGTGAAATTCTGCCTTTTGTTGTATCAACGCTGAGGACACGGACATTGACAACGTCGCCGACTTTAAGAACATCTGACGGGTGATTTATGCGTTTGTCGCTAATCTGAGAAATATGCACAAGTCCGTCCTGATGAACGCCTATATCGACAAATGCACCGAAGTCTATTACGTTTCTTACAGTGCCTTTGAGTTCCATTCCGGGTTTTAAGTCCTTGATGTCGAGAACATCTGTACGCAAAAGCGGCGGCGGCAGTTCGTCACGGGGGTCACGACCGGGTTTTGTGAGTTCGTCGGCAATATCGTTAAGAGTAGGAACGCCTACACCGATTTTTTCGGCGGCAGTGTTTTCGCCTATGCTTTTAATCTTTTCACGCAGACCGTCAACACCGCCGTTTACAATATCAGCGGTTGTATATCCGCAGAGTTCAAGCAGCTTTTCGGCGGCAGTGTAGGATTCGGGGTGAACGGCAGTGTGGTCAAGCGGATTTTTGCTTTCGGGTACACGCAAAAAGCCTGCACACTGTTCAAATGTTTTCGGGCCAAGCTTCGGGATTTTTTTAAGTTCCGAGCGTGAGTGAAAAGCACCGTTTTCTTCTCGGTAAGCTACAATATTTTTTGAAACTGCTGAGCTTAGTCCTGCAACCCTTGAAAGCAGTGCAGGGGAGGCTGTGTTCAAATCTGCACCGACATTATTAACGCAGTCCTCAACAACGCCGTCCAAAGCCTCGCCAAGCTGCTTTTGCGGCATATCGTGCTGATACTGTCCTACACCTATTGCTTTCGGTTCGATTTTTACAAGCTCGGCAAGCGGGTCCTGTAATCTTCTTGCGATTGAAACGGCACTTCTGAGGGTCAAATCAAGGTCGGGCATTTCAGCGGCGGCAAGCTTTGACGCTGAATAAACCGACGCACCGGCTTCACTTACAACCATATATGAAACCTTGTCGTCAATTTCCGAGATACATTCTGCGGTGAACATTTCCGTTTCCTTTGAGGCTGTGCCGTTTCCGATAGCGATTATTTCAGCGTGGTATTTTTTAATCATATTTTTAAGAGTCTGCTTTGATTTTTCGATCTGCTGCTGACTGTGTGTAGGATAAATTACCGCCGTGTCAAGAACACGACCTGTCGGGTCAACAACGGCAAGCTTACAGCCTGTGCGGTAACCGGGGTCAAGACCTATTGCCGTATGTCCCTTTACAGGCGGCTGCATTAAAAGCTGACGAAGATTGAGTGCAAAAAGCTTGATTGCCTGTTCGTCGGCTGTGTCGGTGAGTTCGGAGCGTATTTCGGTTTCAACAGACGGAAAAATCAATCTTGAATATGCGTCGGCACAGGCAGTTTTTACCGTTTCGGCACATTCGTTCTGAGCGGTTATAAGAAGTCTGTAAATTATATTAAGACATCTGTCTTCCTCAATTTCAATGCCGACTTTAAGAAAGCCCTCACGTTCACCTCTGTTGAGTGCAAGAATACGGTGTCCTGCAATTTTATTTACAGGTTCCCTGAAATCGTAGTAAGCACTGTAAACGCTGTCTTTTTCGGCGTCGGCGGCTTTTGAAACAATAAATCCGTTAAGACGTATTATATTTTTCAGCCTTTTGCGTATTTCTGCATTGTCGGATACGTTTTCGGCAATAATGTCCATTGCACCCTGAACGGCGTCATCTGCATTTTCAACGCCTTTTTCGGAGTTTATATATTTTTCTGCCATTTCTGACGGAATACCGTTTTGCTGTGCAAAAATCTCATCGGCAAGTCCTTCAAGCCCCTTTTCCTTTGCAACGGACGCACGGGTTTTTCTTTTTGGCTTATAAGGGCGGTAAATGTCCTCAATTTCGGAGAGCATTTTTGCGTTTTCGAGTGCTGATGAAATTTCATCATTCATTTTTCCAAGACCGTCAATAAGTGCATAAACCTCCTCACGCCGCTTGTCAAGGTTACGGAGATATTCAAGCCGCTCGCTTATCTCTCTTATGGTCTGGTCGTCGAGTGTTCCGTGCATTTCCTTTCTGTATCGTGCAATAAACGGAATTGTATTGCCCTCATCAAGAAGATTGATTATATTTTGTGCATATTCGGTTTTAATATTAAACTGTTCCGAAAGCTGTTTTGCATAATCCATAGGTAAATTTATCCTTTCGTCAAATTATAATCATATTTTACCGGCTGTGCGTAAACAGACCGACTACCCATTTGGCAGCATAGCATATTCCCCATATTACAGGCTGATGTAACACATAAATCAAAAGTGCGTGTCTGCCGAGCCACGAAAGAAACGGTATCCGTTTTTTGTACATAGCCTTTGGGAATTTGTTTGCAACGGCGGCTTTGCCTAAAAATGTTCCTGCAAAGAAAATAAACATCCACGGCAGCAGCGGAAAATAGTCCGATGATGTAAAAGTCCTGCCCGGACAGCCGAACACATACATAAAGTCCGTATTATACCACTGTGCCGGCAGATTATACGAAAACAAAAACGGCAGACCGATTGACCCCGTTGTTATGTTATAGCAGAGTATAAACAAAGTTGCGTTTACAATTACGCCAATCCACATCGGAATTAAATTCAGATATTTTCCGATTATTCCGTATGCCATCATACAGACGGAAAGCATATGCAGAATACCGAAACGAATCATATCATGGCTTCCAAGTGCAAAATACGTCACAAGCGTAACCGCATAGGCAATAAACCACAGCTTTACTCCACGTTCAAGATTTGAATGGCTTAGCTGTGACGATATACCCGAAATAAGTATAAACAGTCCTGCAAAATACGGTTCGGCAGGCTCAAAGAATTTTACAAGAGTAACTCCCCACGGTATCCCGAAAAAAACTCCTATTGAAAAAAATGCGTGATAGAATATCATACAAAAGACCGCAAATCCACGCAGTTCATCAAGAGTATGTATTCTCGGCTTGCTTTTTGGCTTTACTTTCGGAGCCTCTTTTGCGGCTTCACCCATAAAAAACCCCTCCGTTTTTCTTTTGAATTTTATATTTGTGCTGTTCAAAATATTTTTGATGTGCTATAATTTCCATAAAATAGATTATATCAGCAAAACAACATATAATCAAGGTAAAACAAATGAATAGCTTTAAGGAGGAGAAAAAGTATATGAGCTTTTTTGACAGAAGAACGGACACCGAAAAAGAACTGGACGCATACAGAAAAAGCCATTCGTCAAAAGAAAGTAAAAGCTCTTTTGATACATATAATAACGCTAACATTCGTCAAAACAATACACAGCCAAATCAGTATAATTACGGAAATGAAAAATATAACAATGTTCAGGGCAATAAGAAAAATTCAAAATCGTGGGTGATTTCCATATTTTTTTTAGTGTGGTTTATCGGTTCGTTTATTGCATTGATTTTATTGGCTGACAAAGGGCATGGCGGTCTTATGGCTGCTGTGTTCGGTCAGATGTTCTTATTGTTTGGAATTATCGCTTTTGTAAACACAAGGAAGTCCGTGAATAAATCATGTGTTACATATATTTTTAATTTACTTTTTTCGGTTGTGGGTGCTTTGATTATAGCAGGGGGGCTTTTGTTTGAATTTGCCGACAGTCAGATAATGGAAAAGCTGAGTTATACGCTCAGCGAAAATGTTATTGCGGTGCTTTTTTGTATGTTGTTTGTTTTAGTCGGTGCAGTTATGGCGGCTTTTCCGATAGTAAGTTATATCAAAGACAAAAAGCGGTGTACTGTTTCTGTTGTGGCTGAAATTGTTGATTTGAAAAGCAAAATTTCAAGAGGAGAACACGGCAGCACAATGACCTATGCACCTGTTTACAGATATTATTACAGCGGAACGGAACATACACAGGCTTCGGATATATACACAAATCAGAGTATGGTTACGGGCAGAAAAACCGAGATATTTATTAACCCGAATGACGCAAATGATATTTATGAACCTCATCGCTCGGCATCTCTCAGAATTATAATGACAGTTATGGGGGTTATGTTTTTTGCTATGGGGATTTTTTCGATAATAGCTGTTCTTACAGTCGGTTAAAATATAAAACAGAATAACACAAATTTTTACTTCATATATAAGGAGATATTCACAATGAACAGAATTGAAAAGGCAAAGGAAAATATGAAGAAAGGCTATAATTGCAGTCAGGCACTTGCCTGTGCGTTTTGTGACGAGGTCGGAATTGACGAAAAGACAATGTTTGCACTTATGGAGGGCTTTGGTCGTGGTATGGGCGATATGCAGGGAATATGCGGTGCAGTATCGGGTGCTGCTGCAATACTCAGTATGAAAAACAGCAGTGCAGATCCCGAAAATCCGTCAACAAAAATTGAAACCTACAAAAAGATACAGGAACTCAAAGATAAATTCAAGTCTAAAAACGGCTCGGATATATGCTGTGAACTCAAAGGCATAAAAACCAAAACAGCACCGCTGAGAAGCTGTGTCGGCTGTGTTGAGGACGCCGCCGCAATCCTCGAAGAACTTATAAACAGTGTGGAGTGAATGGTTGTGGTAAGCCTATGCGTTGAAACAGGTCTATTGTGACAATTAGCTGTTGCGTGGGTGTATAACATTATCTGATTTCGCAAAAACAATCTGAATGGTAAAATGGACTTTGAATGCGAATTGACAGCGGAGGCACTCCGCAGAGTGAAGAGTGGAGTTGTGAGTACGGCGGCTGTATAGCTTTTTAGTGCTTTTTTGCGTTTTTCTATTGTACGATTATTTATTTTGTGCTATTATTTTCAAGGAGATTAAATGATATAAGAAAGGAATTTTGAAATGAAACTTGGTATTGTAGGCTTGCCTAATGTCGGCAAAAGTACACTTTTTAACGCTATAACAAATGCAGGAGCACAGTCGGCGAACTATCCGTTCTGTACGATTGAACCGAATGTCGGCGTTGTTGCCGTTCCCGACAAGCGTCTTGATAAGCTGGCAGAAATGTATCAGCCTGAAAAATACACCCCCGCAACCATTGAATTTGTTGATATTGCAGGACTTGTAAAGGGTGCGTCAAAGGGCGAGGGACTCGGAAACAAATTCCTGTCAAACATTCGTGAGGTTGACGCTATCGTACACGTTGTACGCTGTTTTGAAAATGATGATATTGTACACGTTGAGGGAAGTATCGACCCCAAGCGTGATATTGATACAATAAATGTTGAGCTTATTCTGTCGGATATTGAAGTCCTTGACAGACGTATTGACAAAACACAAAAGCTCATTAAGGGCGACAAAAAATATCAGGCTGACTACGATTTCTTTATGCGTGTAAAAGAGACACTCGACAGCGGCAAGCCTGCTCGCTCGGTTGAATGTACTCCTGAGGAGGCTGAGCTGCTTTCAACAGTTTCACTTCTTACGAATAAGCCGATTATCTATGCGGCAAATATGAGTGAGGACGATTTTTCAAACGGAAATGTTGAGGGCAACAAGTATTTTAATATGGTAAAGGAAATTGCCGAAAGCGAACACGCAGGAGTTCTTCCTATATGTGCCGAGGCTGAGGCTGAAATTTCGGGTATGGAGCCTGATGAAAAGGAGCTTTTTCTTTCTGAAATGGGACTTGAACAGTCAGGTCTTGACAGACTTATAACAGCTTGCTATGATTTGCTCGGACTTATCTCATACCTTACAGCCGGAAAACCCGAGGTAAGAGCGTGGACAATTACAAAGGGTACAAAAGCACCGCAGGCGGCAGGCAAAATTCACACCGACTTTGAGCGTGGATTTATCCGTGCGGAAGTCGTATCGTTTGATGACCTTATGAAATGCGGCTCTATGACAGCGGCAAAAGAAAAAGGTCTTGTTCGTTCAGAGGGCAAGGAGTATGTTATGAACGACGGTGACATTGTTCTGTTCAGATTTAATGTGTAAAAACATATCAGAATGAAGTTAATGCTGTATTTTTTAAGGTGGTGTTATTTATGAAATCAGTAATAACAAGTATTTTTAAAGGAATATTGATAGGTTTCGTATTTATAACGATTATGGAAATTGGTGCAACATTAATGCTGATGCCAAATATACCAGATATTCTATGTCAATTGATGTTTTATGGTATTCCTGTCATATTAAATGTGTTATGTGGTTTTATGCTTGCGTCCGATACAGCAAAAAATCTTATTATTTCAACATTAACTGCTGTTGTATGTGGATTTGCATTTTTCAGACTATATACAGAAATAGGCTTTGTCCGTTTTCTTGAAAAAATATTCTGCATAAACAGTGATATAAGTGCAAGTAATTCATTCGGTTTTGGAATTACAGTAATTATGACACTTGGATTGGTTGTTTTACAGTTGATAATTGCAATAACTCTGACTGTTGGTAATAAACACCGACTGACAGAAACAAATAAAAATCTTGTTGAAAATTGAAATTTGCAAATTTTCTATACAAACAGCAAAACTGCGTAAACCCGAATATATGGATTTACGCAGTTTTTATTTTTAAAATTATTTAATCGTGACAATATCGGTAAAAAGACAGTGTGCTTTCGGGATTTTCTTGTTTTTATGCAGACTGCCGAAATACCACTTTTTGTATTCGACATTGTTTGAAAGCTCATCAAAAAAGGTTGAAAGCGGATTTACCGTGCATCGTCTGTCAACCAGTGCCATATCTTTCATTGACGGCTGATGTGTAATTATATAATCGACCCTGCGGTTGAGTTTATCAAGATTTTCAACGGCATAAGCCATTTCTTCCATTGTCGGCTGTTCTTCTTTCCACCATGTTCCGTTTTCCTGACGAATTTCCTTGTCGTTGCTTTCACCGCCGCCGAAAGTAAAGAAGGTTTTGCCCTCAATGGTATATATTTCCCCACGCATAAGATGAAAGACATTCCTGTTAAGCTGCTGAACCCGTCCGCCGTACATTTCAACTGTCGGAAATGTATTCAACAGGCGGAAATTTTCGTGTGTTCCCTCAACAAAAAGCGTTTTGAATTTTTTTTCGCCGATTTTGTGCAGGGTCAGCCGTTCGTCGTTTGAGTCGCTCCACACAAAGCCGAAATCGCCGCATACAATAAGGCAGTCGTTTTCCGTCAGTTTTTTTAGTTTTCTGCTTTCAAATCGTTCAAATTCCCCGTGCATATCGCCGGTAATGTAAATCATACGCTCACCCTTTTAATATTAACCACAAATGTCCACTATAAACGGAAGAAATTTAAGCATAATTTCATTTGTGTTTTATGTCGAAATAATGTAAAATGTTTTATGTAGTATTACTTTGAAACAATTACGAAACAAACTGCTGTTATGTATTATAAAAACAGCTTGAATTTTTCGACATTTATTATATCACAGGAGTTGATATTTTTCTATGAAAAAAACGATTACTTTTTTCCTTTCTGCAATTATTTTTTTGTCATCTTTAATGATAAACGGTTCGTTTACGGCAGACGCGGCAACATTTGACATAGATTTTGACACAAGCTGTAAGTCACTTTATCTTGAAAACCTCGATACTGGAATTACCGTTTATGAAAAAGAAGCGGATACAAGACGCTACCCTGCATCTACAACAAAGATAATGACCTACATAATTACTGTTGAACACGTCAGCGACCTGAAAAATACCTATGTTACGGTAAAGGGCGATATACTTCATATGCTTGACGGAACAGGCAGTTCAATGGCAGGACTTAAAGAAAACGAAAAGGTCAGTATATATCAGCTTTTGTGCTGTCTGATGATACATTCGGGAAACGATGCGGCACTGGTGCTTGCGGATTATATCGGCAAGGGGGATATAAGCAAATTTGTTGATATGATGAACGACAAGGCAAAGGAACTCGGCTGTGAGAACACGCATTTTTCAAATCCGCACGGACTTAATGACCCCAACCATTACACCACCGTAAAGGATATGGCTACAATGGCGAAATATGCACTGACTCTGCCCGAATTTGCCGACATTACAAATACTGTTATTTCATTCTGTCTGGGTGAAGACCGCTATCTTCTCACAACTAATTATATGATAGACTCATCACGAGGCGGCGATTACTATTATCCTTATGCAAGAGGCATTAAAACAGGCTCAACAGGAAACGATTCGGGCTACTGCCTTGTATCAACAGCGGTCAAGAACGGATATACATATTTATGTGTTGCATTCGGTGCACCTTATGAAGACAAAAACGGCGAGCCCTACGATAACGGTGCAATGATTGACTCAAAAAATCTGTATGAATGGGCGTTTGACAATCTTGAAATAAAGACCGTTATGGACAAAAACGACCTTGTAAAGGAAATTCAGCTTAATTATGCATGGAATAAGGACAGCATACAGCTTACTCCTGCAACAAGCTATTCAACAATTCTGCCTGACGATGTTGATATTTCAAGCATAGACAAGACCTATGATATTCCCGAAAGCATTGATGCACCTGTAAAGGAGGGTGACAAAGTCGGTTCGGTTACTCTGAGCTACGCTAATCAGGAGCTTGTAACGATTGACCTTCTTGCCTCGGAAACGGTTGAACGCAGTGAGCTTTTGACGGCACTTGACGGTATTCATTCCGTAATAACATCAAAATGGTTTATCATAACGGTAATAGCGATTGTTGTTCTGTTTATTGCTTATATAATTGTTGCGACTGTTTACAACAGACGCAAACGAAATCAGCGACCTGTCAAAAAATACAGAAAATTCTGATAAAATAAAAGGGTAAGCGAAAAAATCAGTTCGCTTACCCTTTTTACTGCTTTTCGGGATTGATATCAACGGTGCTGTCGTTTTGAGATTTGTTGATAAAAGGAGCTTTGTGTAAAATATTTTCTTTGTTGGAATAATGAAAAATAAATCCGCAACGCTGTGTTATAATAAATTCGGTGATTTATTTGTGTAAGATGAGTGTACATAACTTAAAAATTTTTGTGAAAGTCGGGGGAATTATAAAATATGATAACAAATGAAACCGAAACCGTGCTGAAAGAAACTATACCCGATAAAAATATGTTTGAGCAATACTGGAACGGCAACAGTGAACATTCCGTTTGCATTAAAAAACTTGTTCCGCGGCAAATCAAAAGCTACAAGGATATTGTTGACGGTTTTGCGGATTATCTGCGTAGTTATCCGGCTTCTCCTGTATATAAAGAAAGGTGTATCCGTCAGTTCCTTGAAAAATGGCTGAAAAGCATTGCAAAGCATTTTGATGAGTTTTTTCCCGAAGAAAACGACTATCTTCCTGAGTTTTTATATGAAGATAAGACGGTGGAGCTGGTAAAACTCTTGCACGACCGTGACGGTATCACAAAAGAAGAGCTGCACGAAAAACTCGGCGTAAGTGAAAAGACAATTCAGACAAATCTGAGGCTTTTGTCGCCGTCGCTGAGAAAAAACGGTAAAAAAACAGACAGCGAATCGTCACTTAAAATCGGCGGCTATGTTGTTAATGCAAATATCCGTGAAGAACGAAAAAAAGACAACAGAAAATACTACTGTATGCCGAATACAGTTCACCCGATTGTTTTACTGCCGAATTTGATGCAGGTAGGGGTGTTGTTGAAATCACTTGCACAAAATAAGGACAGTGATGTGAGTATATACACAGGTGCAGATATATGGTGTCAGCTTTCGGACTATTGCAAGAAAAAAATATGGAATTGTTTTGCATTGAATGATGAAAGTCTTGTATGCTTTATAAATATGATTGAGTATCGCATAAAACACGGGTATATTCCGGGCTTTATTACCGAACGTGATATGGATATTTACAGTATATCCGAAAAGCTGATTATGGCTGTAAAAGCCGAAAGAATATGCACGGTTTCCATTGAAAAAGACAACTCGACAATAACACGTAAACGACAAAAAATTGCAATATTGAAAAACATGTATCGTGCTGCTTCTGTTGAGGACAGCTCTGATTATATAGATTTTATGGAGAAAAATGTGGTTGACATATATTTTGTGAACAAATTAAATTAGAAGTCTGATTTCCGGTTTGATTTGTTTTTCCTTTGTATAATAAAGATACAGTAAACGAAAACATACTGAAAAATTTACAAAGGAGTTATGAATTATGTCAAAAGAAGTCAATTATTATCGTGAAACAGAAAAGCGTGTAAGTAATCTGGAAAAAATATTAAATCAGCTTACCGATGACAAAATGACGGAAGAGGAAACGCTTGCGGCATTACTTGAAATTTCAAAGGGATTTATCCAAAACAGAAAAAATGAGGATATGCTTTTCTATTCTCTCGTTGATCCGTCTGATGTTCCCGGTGATGTCAGAGTGGATCTTGCCTATGAACCTACATATCTTGCCTGCGGAGTTATGGTATATGCGTCTTTGAAATATCCCGGAATACTTGCCGACAAAACAATCAATCATACGCTTAGTTATGGTCTTAATGCCTGTACAGGCAGAGCGTTCAAGGGTCACGGTTATGAAGGAACCGAGGGATTTCTGAAAGCTATGGACATTTTTGCAAGGTGCAGAGTATCGGAATTTCTTGATAAATATCCCGAATTCAATGTGATGTTTACCCTTTTGTTTGATAAAGCCGTTGAGTATCTTCGTGACGGTATATGCAGCGGAAAAGTAAAGGATATGTGGACTAACAAGGATTACATAGAACAAGCTGAACCGATATACCGGAAAATTGCGGAACAGTCTTATAAAATATAATTTAAACAACTAAACAACGATAAGCACCTGTCACAAACGACAAGTACGTTTTTGCAAATTGATTTTTGTGATTTTTATATTCGGCTGAAAATTCATACGACGCTTACTTTTTGTATTACGCTTGAAAAATAATATAAGGTATGATAAAATTATATCAATTTATTGTACCGAAAAAAACACCACGCTTACAGCTCGGTGCAAAGGGATAATGACGTGCGTGGAGAATGGTGGAAGAAATGTCTGACGTAAAAAGAATTTTCGTTGAAAAACGTCCGGGTTTTGATGTTGAAGCCTTGAATCTTTCGGCTGACCTCAAAAGCAATCTCGGTCTGAAAAACATTGAAAAAGTAAGAATTATCAACCGCTATGATATAAGCGGTCTTGACGGAGAAAATTTTGAAAAGGCAAAAAATACAATATTCAGTGAAACAAACGCCGATGTTGTATATGACGAGGTACTGCCTGAGGACAGTGAGTTCAGAATTTTTGCTATGGAATATCTGCCGGGACAGTATGACCAGCGTGCCGATTCCGCCGCACAGTGCGTACAGCTTCTGACACAGGGCGAAAGACCTCAGGTTGTAACTGCAAAGCTGATTGCTGTAAAGGGCGATATAACCGATGAGGAATTTCAGAAGATACAGCACTATCTTATTAACCCCGTTGAATCACGCCTTGCCTCCCTTGAAAAGCCCGATTCCCTCGACATGAAAGCGGCTGTTCCCGCAAATGTTGCCGTTGTTGAGGGCTTTACAAAATGGAACGACGACGAAATGCAGAAATATTTCGACTCGATGGGCTTTGCGATGACTCTTTCCGACCTTAAATTCTGCCGTGACTATTTCCGTGACGACGAACACCGTGACCCTACCGTAACGGAACTGCGTGTTATCGACACATACTGGTCAGACCACTGCCGCCATACAACCTTCCTTACAAGACTTCAAAAAATCGAAATAGAAAAAGGCGAGCTTTCAAAAACTCTCGAAAGTGCATTACAGCTTTATTATGACAGCCGTGATGAAATTTACGGCAGCAATACAACACGAGATGTTTCACTTATGGATATGGCACTTGTGGGTATGAAGCTCCTCAAAAAGCGTGGACTTATTCCCGACCTTGACCAGAGTGATGAAATCAACGCCTGCTCCATTGAAGTTCCCGTTACAATAGACGGAAAAACTGAACAGTGGCTTGTACAGTTCAAGAACGAAACACATAATCACCCGACGGAAATCGAGCCTTTCGGCGGTGCGGCTACCTGTCTTGGCGGTGCAATCCGTGACCCGCTTTCGGGACGTGCTTATGTATATCAGGCAATGCGTGTTACAGGTTCGGGAGATCCTACCGTTCCGTTTGAAAAAACAATGGAGGGAAAGCTTCCGTCACGCAAAATTACAACAGGTGCGGCAGCAGGTTACAGCTCCTACGGCAACCAGATAGGACTTGCAACAGGTCAGGTAACTGAGCTTTATGACAGCGGCTATGTTGCAAAAAGACTTGAAATCGGTGCTGTTATCGGTGCATCTCCAAAGGAGAATGTTATCCGTGATGTTCCTGTTGCAGATGATGTTATTGTACTCCTCGGCGGCAGAACAGGCCGTGACGGCTGCGGCGGTGCAACGGGTTCTTCAAAGGCACACACAATGGACTCAATCGAAACCTGCGGTGCAGAGGTTCAGAAGGGTAATCCGCCGACAGAACGCAAAATCCAGCGTCTTTTCAGAAACAAAAAGGTTTCAACAATGATTAAACGCTGCAACGACTTCGGTGCAGGCGGCGTATGCGTTGCAATCGGTGAGCTTGCAGACGGCCTTACCGTTGACCTCGACAAGGTAACAAAGAAATATGAAGGACTTGACGGTACGGAGCTTGCTATTTCCGAATCACAGGAAAGAATGGCGGTTGTTCTTACGCCAAGCGATGTTGATAAATTTATTGCAGAGGCAAAGAAAGAAAATCTTGAAGCAACAGCCGTTGCCGTTGTTACAAAAAATCCCCGTCTTACAATGAAATGGCGTGGTGATGTAATAGTTGACCTCAGCCGTGAGTTCCTTAACACAAACGGCGTTACACAGGTTGCAGACGCTCTTATCACTTCCCCAAAGGCTGAGGACTGTTACCGTGAACACGCTCCCGAGGTTCTCAGGAATATGGATACTGCACAGGCATTCAAGGCTAACCTTTCACGTCTTGAAGTATGCTCACAGAAAGGACTTTGCGAGCGTTTCGATTCAAGTATCGGTGCGTCAACCGTTCTTATGCCATTCGGCGGCGTTACACAGCTTACACCTGAGGACGCTATGGCGGCAAAAATTCCGCTTCTTGACGGTGAAACAGACGACGCAACCGCAATGTCATACGGCTATATTCCGGGCATTTCAAGATGGAGTCCGTTCCACGGTGCAGCCTATGCCGTAACAGAGTCACTTTCAAAGCTTCTTGCAATCGGTGCATATCCGCTTTCGGCAAGACTGACATTCCAGGAGTATTTTGAACGCCTGCACGATGTTCCGTCACGCTGGGGCAAGCCTGCGGCGGCACTTTTAGGTGCTTTGACTGCACAGATTAAAATGGGTATTCCGTCAATCGGCGGTAAGGACAGTATGTCGGGTTCTTTTGAAGACCTTGATGTTCCTCCTACACTCGTAAGCTTTGCTGTGGCTATGACAAAAGCGTCAAAAACAATTTCCGCTGAATTTAAAAAGAGCGGCTCAATGGTAATATATGTTCCTGTTCCCGAGGATAAAGAGTCACTTCTGCCTGACTGGAAAAAGCTGAAATCAATGTATAATGCAGTATATAACCTTATGAAGGACAATAAGGTTCTTGCAGCGTCTGTTGTCCGTGAGGGCGGTGCGGCTGCAACAGTATGCCGTATGAGCTTTGGTAACAAAATCGGCTTTAAGTTTACAAATAATCTTACAAACGATGAGCTTTTCGCTCCGCTTTCGGGTTCACTTGTTCTTGAACTTGCAGACGGTGCAGAGCTTGACGGCAGTGTTACGGCTTATGACCTCGGTACAACAACAGATGACGAAAACATCACTGTAAACGGTTCCGTACTTTCAATAGACGAGCTTATCGGCGAATGGACAAAGAAGCTTGAAAAGGTATTCCCGACAAAAGCCGAATGTCCGCAAAATCAGGTTCAGATTCCGCTTTCCACAGAGCGTAACACATCATCTCCGATGATTAAGACGGCAAAGCCAAAGGTATTTATACCTGTATTCCCCGGCACAAACTGCGAAATAGACACCGCAAGAGCATTCAGAAAAGCAGGGGCAGACCCACAGCTTTTAGTTGTAAAGAACCTTACTCCGTCTGACATTGAAGAAACAATAGACGAAATGGTTAAGCTGATTGAGCAGTCACAGATGATTATGCTCCCCGGCGGATTCTCAGGCGGTGACGAGCCTGACGGTTCGGGTAAATTCATTGCGACAACATTCAGAAATCCGAGAGTTTCTGAGGCAGTAAACACACTCCTTAAAAAGCGTGACGGTCTTATGCTGGGTATATGCAACGGTTTCCAGGCACTTATCAAGCTCGGTCTTGTACCTTACGGCGAAATTACCGACACCAAGCCGACAGACCCGACCTTGACATTTAATACAGTCGGAAGACATATTTCAAGAATGGCATATACAAGAGTAACATCAGTTAAATCTCCGTGGCTTTCGTCGGTTAATGCAGGTGATGTATTCGCAGTGCCGATTTCACACGGTGAGGGAAGATTTGTTGTCAATGACGATATGCTTAAAACACTTATCGAAAACGGACAGGTTGCAACACAGTATGTTGACCCGCAGGGCAATCAGGCTTCCGATATTGAATTTAATCCGAACGGCTCAATATGTGCAATCGAGGGTATTACAAGTCCTGACGGACGAGTTTTCGGAAAAATGGGACACTCCGAGCGTAAGGGCGACAATCTTTACTTTAATGTACCGTTTGAAAAAGACCAGAAAATCTTTGAAAGCGGCGTAAAATACTTTAAATGAGTGTGAAGTGTGGAGTGTGAAGTGTGGAGTTGTTCAGAACTACGACTTATCACAAAATACTTTATTTAACACATAATGCATAATTAAAAAATCGGTCAGCTCAGAGTTATTGTGCTGACCGATTTTGAATATATGAGGTATTATAAAAATGACAGAGGTTGAGGAAATTGAGAGATATTGTGCAGACAAAAAAGGTGCTTACAGAGATTTGCCTTTTGGAGAAATTCCGATATGCTATAAACTGAACGGAAAAATATTTGCACAAATATATCCCAACAAAGACGATTACAAAATAACATTAAAATGCAGCAGAGAGGAGGGAGAGTTTTTCCGTCAGCTGTATCCCGGCACAGTAGTGAGGGGATATTTTTGTCCGCCGGTTCAACAGCCGTATTGGAATACAATATATATCAATAAAATTCCAAGTGACGAATTATTTAATATGATTGATTTGGCATACAAGAGAGTATTCGGGAGTTTTTCAAAGAAGATTCAGAGCGAATTGAAAGAAAAATTTGATATTTGAAAATATATCAAGAGTCTGATTTGTTTTCTGTTGCTGCAATTTTAACTGTACAATTTTATACAAAAAAATATTATTTTTTCCATAAATATACATTTTTATGCTTTTTTCACAAAATTTATTTGATTATTTCTATCTTTTCTTATTGTGAATGCGTAGTCATTACCACTATATGTCCATTTTATTTGATATACTATATTGTATAATGATAAATATAGGCATATAAAATTATACTGCTTTTATGGTAATGGTGATTTTATGGATATTTGTTTTGATTATAAAGGGAATAAAAGTTTTCGTCTTATGAATATATATGAACGTCTTCAACACGGTGAACATCTCAGTAAATCCGAGCTTGCTTCGGATTATTCCGTAAGTGAAAAAACTATTCAGCGTGACATTGACGATATCCGTGCTTATCTGTCAGAAACACATATATATGACCGTGATATTTCTATAAAGTATGATAAAACACTTAACAGATACTATTTACAGGATAATTCTCAGAGTACGCTTTCCTCTGACGAGGTTTTGGTACTGTACAAAATACTGTTGGAAAACTGTTCACTGCCAAAAGAAAAGCTTTCTGAAATCATAGCCAAAATATCCTGTATTCTTCCGACTGCCGACCGCCAGATAATAAACAATGATATTGGCAAAAATCTTCAAGACTATTCTCCCGTTAATGTTCCGTCGGATATTACTCTGAAAGTGTGGGAATTTACAAAATATGCTCAGAACAACACCGCACTTCTTGTTTCATATTCATTCCCTAACAACGGCAAACACTACTACATAGTTTTTCCTGTTGCAGTTATATACAGCAAAAATACTTTTTATCTGATTGCTTTTACAAAAGAAAACGATAAATTCCCTACAATTTTTAACATTAACGAAATTATAAGCATAAAACAATTAACAGCAGAGTCTATACCCAATACAGACCTGGAACAGATAGAAAATTTTAAGAAATTCCTTAAAGAAAATAATACCTTGGAACTCAAAGAGATAAAATTTGAATTCAAAGGGAACATTGTGTGGATTATGTCAAAATTTCCGACAGCAGAGCTTATGTATGAAAAAAATCAAATCTATACTATACGCACGTTGTTCTGCCACGACAGCACCGTTGAATGGCTGAAATCAAACGGCGACATAATCAGCATAGTTTGATGCTGTCAATTCTTAAAATCAGTAAAAAAGGTAAGCGAACATATTTCTGTGTTTTCGCTTACCTTTTTTATTTCGGCAACGGGAATTGTCAGCGGTCTTATACTGTTTCTCATTAAAATCATGGTTTCTTATAGGACGGTTTACAGAGCCATTGACAATTGTACGATATTACAGCTTAAAATGCAGTTTTTATATGGGATTTAACATATTTTTAACACTTAGAATCGGAGTGGTTGATATACTGGATTATATAAAAATTGAAATTTACGGAGTGATATATATATGAAAAAAATGCTTGTAACAGGCGGAACCGTATTTGTAAGCAGATATATAGCGGAATACTATGTTGCTAAAGGCTATGACGTATATGTACTCAACAGAAACAGCAGAGAACAATCGGCAGGAGTAAATCTCATTAAAGCAGACAGACATAATTCAGGTGAAGCTCTCCGTAAATTCCATTTTGATGTTGTAATAGATACCGGCTATACTTCCGACGATGTTAATTTATTGCTCGATGCCTTAAACAGTTATGATGATTATATTTTAATCAGTTCAAGTGCCGTATATCCCGAGTATTGTAAATTGCCCTTTACGGAAGAAACTCCGTTAGCTTTGAATAAATACTGGGATAAATACGGGACAAACAAAATTGAAGCGGAAAAGGCTTTGATGCAGAGAAATCCTGATGCATATATTATCCGTCCGCCGTATTTATACGGTCAGATGAATAATGTTTACAGAGAAGCATTTGTTTTTGATTGTGCTTTAAAAGACAGACCGTTCTATTTACCTCAAAACGGAGAAATGAAATTACAGTTTTTTCATATTGATGATTTATGCAGATTTATAGATGTGATTTTGGCGAAAAAGCCAAGCCGACATATTTTTAATGCAGGCAATAAAGAGTTGGTTTCTGTTCGTGAATGGGTCGGGCTTTGTTATTGTGTTGTCGGCAAGACGGCTGAATTTATAAATGTGTTTGATGACATTGAACAAAGAAATTATTTCAGTTTTTACAACTACGAATATTATCTTGATGTTTCAAAGCAATACGAATTGATGAATGATACCTTACCGTTATATGATGGCTTGAAAAAGTCTTTTGAATGGTATAAAAATAATTCAGACAAAGTCAATAAAAAGCCCTATTTAGATTATATTGATAATAATTTAGCTGAATGAGCTTTTGATTTTTAAACGGAATATGTTTTTCTCAAAGAGCCATAGCGATATGGCTCTTTTTAGCGGATTTTTTCATTTTACTTCATCAGCTTCCGATAGTATAGCCTATGCCCCAGACGGTTTTTATGATTGCAGGCTTCGACGGATTTTCTTCAAGTTTTTCTCTCAGCCAACGGATATGAACGGCAACCGTTGAAAGCTCAATCTCGCTGTATGCACCCCACACTTCCGATAAAATCGTTTCTTTGCTGACGGTTTCATTTATATGCTTTGCAAGAAACACAAGCACATCAAATTCTTTCAGTGAAAGACTGATTTTTTCCGAATTTCGCATAACCGTTCTGTTTGCCGTTGAAATTTCAATTTGATTTTTTTCTGAACCTATTATGTATTTTTTATCATTCTGCTGAAAACCGTAGGTTCGTCTTATCAGCGAATTAACCCTTGACAGCAGTTCTTTGAGAGAATACGGCTTGGGAATATAGTCATCTCCGCCTATGTCAAGACCTGATATTTTATCGTCCTCGCTTGTTCTTGCACTCGCAAAAATAACAGGAACACTCGAAACCTTGCGCAATTCCCTGCAAATTTCAAAGCCTGTTGTATCCGGCAGATTTATATCAAGAATTATCAGATGAAAAACATTGTTTTTCATAAGTTCAAAGGCAGTATCGCTGTTTTCGGCACAAGTTACACTGTAACCGTAGTCTTCAAGCATATCTGATGTAATCATTGCAAGGTCATTATCGTCATCTATTATCAGTATATGTTTCTTTTCACTCATAATTTCACCCTCGTTTTTTATTGTGCCTTTATTATATCAGAAATTGCACATTCAGAAAATCCCTTATTTCTATCACTTTGTAAAAGGTTATTTGTGATTATGCGTTTTTTTGTAAAAAAAGTCTTGACAAACCATTATTTAATCGGTTATAATAATAAAGCTGTCAGTGATTGACTGTTATATCGAGGCGTAACTCAGTTTGGTAGAGTGCTTGGTTTGGGACCAAGATGCCGCAGGTTCAAGTCCTGTCGCCTCGACCACTGTTTTTTAATATCTTTTCTGAAATCCAACAATTTATTTTAAATTTTTTTAAAAAAAGTGTTGACAAATGTTTTTAAATATGATATTATAAACAAGTCGTCAGGAGAAACCTGATAACACATAGCAATATTTGCTGGTGTAGCTCAGTTGGTAGAGCAGCTGATTTGTAATCAGCAGGTCGGGGGTTCAAGTCCGTCCACCAGCTCCACAAATAAGCCTATCTCATTCAGGTAGGCTTTATAATTCGGGAGAGTTCCAGAGCGGTCAAATGGGGCAGACTGTAAATCTGTTGCTTCGGCTTCGGTGGTTCGAATCCACCCTCTCCCACCAATATTTACAACAGGCAAAGAGTTTATACTTTTTGCCTTATAGTTGTATATGAGGATTATCCTCTGACCTCGCAATATGTGCGTATATACAAGTTGCAACAGCTACATATTGTGTATGCGGCTTAAATGCATACAATTTATACCTCACCGAGTGTATCTGATACCATCAGAAGATGGAATTACTCATACTGTTCTCGGTTTTCGGGTGTCGAGTCACCCCAAAGAGCATTGCCCTCCGATAATAACATAATATTCGCTATGCTATTATCGAAAGGCAATCCTGTGTGAGAGGATTACCTTTTGTCAAAGCTACAAAACTATTTTATCCTTTCGTTTACTGTGGGACGGGGAGCCGCCACCTATGCCGTTGCCTATCACAGTTCAAAGTATTTTATTCAGGATTAAATCCTTACCCAGTGTAGGCTACATCGGAAATTTCCGACTCGTTTGTTCACCCGACGTTGAACAGATATAAATGGAATATTCTGTAATGCGTCAGTTCATCGCTGCAACTGTTTCCTACACCTTTGTATCTTCGTTTTGTGCTTTGTATTCAGTTTTTTGGTATAAGAGCAATATTTACTTAGGCTATTGCTCTTAAAATAAGGCTATATTGATATATAACCCTATTTTAAGAGTAATGGTTTCAAGGAAGCGAAATGATGCTTTATATTAATGTGCCTTATGCAGAAAAAGACGAGGCTAAATCTTTGGGAGCTAAGTGGAATCCCACAAGAAAACAATGGCTTATTAAAGACAAAAAAGATTATTACAAGTTTAAAAAATGGTTTCCTAAAGGTTATAGTACATATTTTATTATTTGCGATTATATATATTTAGTTGATAAAAAAAGGCAATGTCCATATTGTAAATCATTCTCTAAAGAAGTAAAGGCACTAATTCCGGAGTTTTATTTTTTTTATGAAGAACCTGATGAATTTGGTGATTATTTCGAATATTCCAACGAAAATCAAGAACCACGAATTGTTTCATTAAGCAGTATAAAGGGACTATTAAGTAATGATATTCTATCTTTTTTGAAATTTAAATATTCAATATCATTAGAAAATAATCGATTTATTCAGCATTGTAAATATTGCAACAAAAGAATAAAGGTATCTCCATCTTGTGATTTTGGTATATATTCTATTGACGAGGTTGACAATTTTACGCTTTATAAATTTAAAATCAAAGAAGATATTATAGTTGAGTCTTTACCTTGGTGTAGTTCTGATATTTATATTGTTAAATACGCAAAAAGATATGATAGTAAACTTAAATAAGCCTATAAAAAATCAAGCCTTATACCTCATCAGTCGCTAAACATAAGGTATAAGACTTGACAAATGTATCATCAATGGGTTATAATGAAACCCAGTAATGGCGTTCACTAAGCTGTCAGGTAGCTGTTATACCTTGTACGGCGAATGCCTGTTAGTTGACTGCAATCAACTGACGGGCTGTGGGCGTTTTTTATTTTTTACTACTGTGATAATATTACCACTTATCAACAGATATGTCAAGATATTTGTAAAAAAATGTTAATTGAAAGTTGTTAATTGAAAATTGAATAAATAAACTCGGACAAGTTGTCCAAGTTGTACGCATAAAACAACAGGGCATAGCCGCCATCGGTACGGTTATACCCTGTTGTTATCTTTTTATTTTCGGCTGATGTGGCGGTTGCTCCTGCTCAGATACAGCACTCAGTGTTTTATTTATCTTTTCTATGTTCGCTCTTTCAAAAACTATGATAAAACTGTTTTCTCCCATTTTTTTACAATTAAACGGGATACCTGATTCAGCTAATGCAGCTACCTGTTTTAAAGATAAATTTGATTTTTTGACAAAATCAGATTTATTTGCAATTTTATTTTCTTGTGTTTTTTCTTTAATACTATTATCTTTATAATAATGTATATCTTTTATCATATGAGAAAACTCACAATTATTAAGTGTGTTCAAATCAAAATTTTTATTACAATATGTATATTCGGAAAAAAAATCATCTCCTTTGTTCTTTCTTAAAATTATTTCAACTTTATGAGTAGGTTCAGTAAGTTGTTTTATAGGTTGATTATATAATGTTACAGGATAATCATACTTAACTTTTTCATTTTTTCTGAATCCAACACTTAATACATTTTGAGAATTACCTATAAAATAATCGGCTTTCAACAATACACCACTATTTAAATAATCACCAACCGAACAATGATTGAAAAACAGTTTATCTAAATATGGTAATGCTGATAATTTTAAGTTCATATTTCCTTTCGGCACAGAAAAATTATTTTTAGATAGCTTTCCATTTAAACATAAATTATAAAATTTTGTAGAAGTAGTTTGTACTTTGGCATCTTTGGTATTGGCTCCTGTTAAATGACAAAAATTCTCCCCCGAAAAACTTATTAATTTGTTTTTTAGTTCATTTTTATCATCATAATATACTATCATAAAATCCCTTTTATCTAACTTATCTTTATATTGTTTAGCTGCTGTTAATATTATTTGCAAAGCTTGCTCATAAGAGTAATTTTTCATTTTTATATTCCTTTTTACACTAAAAGATAAAAGCGAAGTTGTGTTTATTGTACAACTTCGCTCCAAACTGCTAAAATGACTGATTTTTCTGTTGTCTGTCAACTTGCTGTCCTACAATATACAGCACATATCTGGAGTTTTTCTGTTGCTCCCCAACTTGCTGACCTACATATTCAGCTCATCTCTCAGATTTTAGGTGTCAGTCCACCGAGGTTTCCCTCTATATATAATATACTATATTTTTAAAATTATGTCAACATAGTTTTAAAAACTTTTTTGCTTTTGGTATGCAACTCGGACAAGTTGTCCAAGTTGTACGCATAAAACAACAGGGCATAGCCGCCATCGGTACGGTTATACCCTGTTGTTATCTTTTTATTTTCGACTGATGTGACGGTTGCTCCTGCTCAGATACCGCACTCAGCGTTTTATTTATCTTTTCTATATTTGCCCTGTCAAAAACTATGATAAAACTGTTTTCGCCTGTTTTTTTACATTTAAACGGAATACCCGACTCAGCTAATGCAGCTACCTGCTTTAAAGATAAATTTGATTTTTTGACAAAATCGTTAGCCTTTACTGTCTTTTCGTCATTATTGCTTTCTTTTGAATTTGTTGGTATTTCAAGATTATTTTGCTTGCAATATTCTATGTATGCTTCTTCCAAGAGTTTAAAGTCGCAACCGTTCCTTGTTAGTTCGGGAAATTCTTTGCTGACTACTCTATCATAGGTCTTTTTAGCTTGGTTTTGTATTTTATCACGATTTCTTCTGCAAAATGCTAACTCCTTAGCTGTATGAACACGACTGTTTTCAGTAGGCATTTTGTTTATATCCAATTTTATTATACAACTTCGAGGAGCAGGAATCATATATGCAAATCTTAATGAGCCTAATATTTTATTGTTCTGAGCTTTATTTTTTGCTGTTTTATCGGTTATCAGTATTACATCCTGCTGTTTTTTTGAATATGAAGAAACAGGAACGAAGTATTGTTTTCCGTTTACTTCAAGAACAGCACCGAATGTAAATTTATTAGTGTTCCAATAATTCGCATTAGGTACACAGGTATATCCTCGTGCAGATTTTTCAAACTGTTTTAAATAATCAATGTAATCATCTTTTATGTAATAAAAATTCAATTCCATATTTTCTCCAATAAATAAAGGGGAAGAATAAATCTTCCCCCTTTTAGGTTTATGATTGCTTTCAGTCTTCCCTCGTAGTGGTGAGCACTAATAGTCGCAGTCTTCCCTCGTAGTGGTGAGCACTAATAGTCGCAGTCTTCCCTCATAGTGGTGAGCACTAATAAAATGTGCAATCAGCATTTATCAAATATATTATATGTTATTATGACGAAAAAATCAAGCTTATTTAAAAATAGTCTTAAAAACTTTTGTTTTTGGTATGCAACCGCATAAAATAACAGAGCATAGCCGTTATAGCTACGGTTATGCTTTTTGTTGTTTTTAGTACAAATAAACGGACAATTCAACATTTTTCTATTGAATTATAGAAGTGAATATATTATAATGTAGATAAATAATCACGCACAATATTAAGAATAAATAAAATGAATTTATGTTTATTTTACATAATTACAGTATCAAAAAGGAGAATATACCTTGCCTGTTTTAATTGATTTCGACACTTATCCGCTTAATGTAGTAATTGATTTACTTTTAAAGGATAAAACAACAAAAAAAAATATTATATGGGCAACGCATACTTATGAAGAACACGGCGACGAATATTCCGACAAAAATCAGATGGAATGTTATCAGTTTTGCGGCATATACAGGTCAATCATTCAGCCGAGAGTAAGCAAGGCACTTGAACAGCAACAGGAAAGAACAAAAAATAAAGCCGAAGTTTTTACACCGTCGTGGATTTGCAATAAGATGAATAATTATTGTGATGAACAGTGGTTCGGTCGAAAAGATGTATTCAACATTGAGATTGAAAACGGCTGGCAGACGGTAACTGACAAAATTATTTTTCCCGAAAAAAAGAACTGGCAGCAATATGTTGATTCAAGGCGGCTTGAAATAACTTGCGGAGAAGCACCGTATCTTGTATCGGGTTATGACGCAACAACAGGTGAAATTATTCCGCTTAAAGACCGTACAGGACTGCTTGACCGCAAAATGCGTGTTATAAACGAAAATACAACAACGGAAGATGAATGGATAAAATGGACAATAAGGGCATTTCAAAGCTGTTACGGCTATGAATATCAGGGCGACAACCTACTTATTGCAAGGACAAATATGTTCCTGTCGTTTGTTGACTACTACAAAGACCGCTACAACAAAGACGCTGACAAAAATTTAATGCGTAAAATCGCAAACATAATCAGTTGGAATATATGGCAGATGGACGGTTTAAAGGGCAGTGTGCCTTTTGGCAGTATCGACAAAACAGGCGAACAGATAACTTTTTATGAGCTTATCGGCGAAAAAAACGAAGAAGAAACGATTGAATGTAAAATCACCGACTGGCGAAAGGAGCGTTCATTTTTGTTTCACGAATTAACAAACAACACAAGGGGGAATCACAGTATGAAATTTGATTTTGTAATCGGCAATCCGCCGTATCAGGAAGAAACCATAGGAGATAATAAAATATTTGCACCGCCTGTTTATGATAAATTTCTTGACGAGTCATATAAAATAGCTAACGCTGTTGAAATGATACACCCCGCAAGATTTTTATTCAATGCAGGAAGTACATCTAAACAATGGAATAAAAAATGTTAGATGATGAACACTTAAAAGTGCTTTTTTATGAACAGGACAGCAGTAAGGTATTTTCAAATACAGATATTAAAGGCGGCATAGCAATTACATATCATAACAATCAAGAAAATTATGGTGCAATTCAAACATTCACACCATTTAATGAACTTAATTCAATAATGAAAAAAATATTAACACATAATGATTTTGTTTCTATTATGTCTATGGTATATATTCAAATTCGTTTTGATTTAGATGAACTATATAAAGTGTATCCTAATGCAAAACAGTTTATTGGTAGTGACGGAAAAGATAAAAGATTAGAAAAAAATATTTTTGTAAAGGTAGCTGACGCATTTACAGAAGAAAGAAAAAACGATGATGACATATCAGTTATTGGCATTGTAAAAAATAAAAGAGTTTGGAAATTTATTCCCAAAAAGTTCATTGATATGCAACACGAGAATTTAAGTAAATATAAAGTTATATTGCCAACAAGTAATGGTTCAGGTGCCATTGGAGAAGTTTTAAGCACGCCGCTTATCGGCACGCCGCTTAGCGGCTATACAAGGTCGTTTATAGGAATAGGTTCATTTGATACCGAAAAAGAGGCAAACGCTTGCTTGAAATATATAAAATCTAAATTTGCTCGTACAGCATTAGGAATATTGAAGATTACACAAGATAATAACAGAGATGTATGGAAATATGTCCCCTTACAAGATTTTACAGAAAATTCGGATATAGACTGGTCAAAGTCAATACACGAAATTGACTTGCAACTGTACAAAAAATACGGTCTTGATGAAACAGAAATACAATTTATCGAAAGTCACGTTAAGGAGATGAGCTGATATGGGCATAAAAATAAATACCGCCAAAAAAGTTGTACCTATGATTTATGCCTACACTACACCCGATATACCAAAACACGACGGTTGGATAAAAATAGGCTACACCGAACAGGAAGTTGAAAAAAGACTGAAACAACAAACACACACCGCCGACATTGACTACAAAATCGAATGGAAAGGCAACGCAATATTTGAGGACGGCACAGGCGAAACTTTTCACGATTCGGATTTTCACTCATACCTGACAAAAAACGATATTGAACGCAAAGCCGGTACGGAATGGTTTCACACTGACAGCCTGACATCAAAAAATATGTTCTATGATTTCAAGTCAAACCGTGGAATACTGCAAACTCTTGATAATGTCAGTTCCTACCGCTTGCGTGATGAACAGGCTGAGGCAGTGAAAAAAGCAAAAGAATATTTTTTGTCACATCAGAACGGCGAATTTCTTTGGAACTGCAAGCCACGTTTCGGAAAAACTTTGTCAGTGTATGACTTATGCAAACAGCTTAATGCACAAAATGTACTCATACTCACTAACCGCCCCGCTATCGCAAACAGCTGGTATGAAGATTATGTAAAATTTATGGGTACTGAGTCGGGTTTTCATTTTGTGAGTTCAACCGAATCACTCAAAAATAAAAAATATGTTCTCTCACGACAGGAATATCTTGATGTTATGATGAATGATGAACTCGGCTGTATTGAGTTTGTCAGCTTACAGGACTTAAAGGGTTCAATATATTTCGGCGGAGAATACGACAAACTGGGTGAAGTAAAAGACATAAACTGGGATTTGCTTGTCATTGACGAGGCACACGAGGGTGTTGACACAAGCAAAACGGATATTGCCTTTACAAAAATAAAACGCAAGCACACACTGCACCTTTCGGGTACACCGTTCAAGGCACTTGCAAACGATAAATTTGAACAGGACGCAATCTATAACTGGACTTATGCCGACGAACAGCGAAAAAAGCGTGAACTTGCCGACAGTCCCGACAACCCTTATAGAATTTTACCACAGCTTAATATGTTTACATATCAGATGTCGGAAATTGTTTGTGATGAACTCAGTCGTGGCAAGGAACTTGACGGCGAAACAGTGGAATATGCCTTTGACCTTAACGAGTTTTTCCTCACAAACAGTTCGGGAAAATTCGTACACGAAGAATCTGTTGACAAATTTCTTGACGCACTTACAAAACAGGAAAAATTCCCATTCTCAACAGAAGAACTGCGTAATGAACTTAAACATACATTCTGGCTTTTGAACCGTATTGACAGTGCAAAGGCTCTTGCAAAAAAATTACAGGCACACCCTGTTTTCAAGGAATACAAAATAGTCCCTGCTTTTGGTGACGGTAAACTTGATGAAAACGATGAAAGAAAAAAGTCATATAACCAAGTATGCGAGGCAATCAAAAATAACGACAAGACAATTACACTTTCCGTAGGACAGCTTACAACCGGTGTTACTATCCCTGAATGGACGGCAGTCCTTATGCTGAGTAATGTTAAAAGTCCGGCTTTGTATATGCAAGCGGCTTTCAGGGCTCAGAACCCTCATCTTTTTCAGAACGGTTCGGAATTTTTACGCAAAAAGAATGCCTATATCTTTGACTTTGACCCGGCAAGAACACTGACAATATTTGATGAATTTGCAAACAATTTATCATCGGAAACATCGGACGGACGAGGAAGTTCCGACCAAAGAAAACAGAATGTCCGTGAACTGCTTAACTTTTTCCCTGTTATCGGTGAAGACGAAAACGGCAGAATGATAGAGCTTGACGCTGAAAAGGTTCTTTCCATTCCAAGAAAAATCAAGTCAAAAGAAGTTGTCCGCCGTGGATTTATGAGCAATTTCCTGTTTCAGAATATTTCAAATGTATTTCACGCACCACAGGAAGTTATCGACATAATAAAGAATTTCACCCCTGTTGAAGAACCGAAAAAACCGCTTAACATAACCCCCGAAACAGGCGATGACCTTTCGCTTAATGATAAAGGAGAAGTGGAACTTGAAGATGATTTTGTTATCGGTACGGCAAAGGATATTTTCGGCGACAAAATTTATGATATACAGGACGACCTGCAAGAAGTAATTGACAATACAACCATTCAGGAAGAAAAAAGCAAAAAGACGACACTCTTGCAAAATTAAAGGAACAGTTAAACCCGATAACAAACCGGCTGATTGAAACAGCAAAGGATAATTACGGCAGTGCTTTAACCAAAGGCACACAAAACAGGCTTGAAACAAAAATTAAAGCTGATTCCGACAAAGCACTTACACAGGTATATGGCAGTTATTCTATTGATACAAAAACTCTTGAACAGGAACACGAAAACCAAATCAAAACCGCAACAGAAGAAGAAAAAACCGAACTCAACAGACAATATGAAGAACAGAAAAAACAGCTTGAAGACGATTTCAGACAATCTCTCACCGATACAATCAACACTTTTGTTGAAGATTCGGGCAGACACATTGTCGAGGCTGTTGAAACCGACAAAAGAGAACGTGAAAAAGCTGATATTGAAACAGACATAAAAGACCGTTTAAGAGGCTTTTCGAGGACAATTCCGTCATTCCTTATGGCTTACGGAGATGAAAATGTCACACTTGAAAATTTTGATGAAATTATTCCTGATGATGTATTCAGAGAAGTTACAAACATAAGTCTTGACAATTTCAGATTCCTGCGTGACGGCGGCGACTACAAAGACGAAAAAACAGGACAGACGGAACATTTCAGAGGACAGCTTTTTGACCCTGTTGTATTCAATGATTCAGTCCGTGAATTTTTGAGTTTAAAAAAGAAACTTGCAAACTATTTTGACCCCGAAAATAAAGAGGATATTTTCGACTACATTCCGCCGCAGAAAACAAACCAGATTTTCACTCCGAAATGGGTAGTTCAGAAAATGGTTGACGAACTCGAAAAAGAAAATCCGCACTGCTTTGATGACCCTGACAAAACATTCCTTGACCCTTATATGAAGTCTGGTATGTACATAACGGAAATTGTCAAACGGCTTTACCGCAGTGAAAAAATTAAATCACTCTATCCTGACGACAAAGACCGCCTTAACCATATTTTTGAAAAACAGGTTTACGGACTTGCCCCGACAGAAATAATATATCGGATTGCGATGAACTACATTCTCGGTTTCAGTGACGAAATTAAGATTGAACATCACAATTTCAGACAGGTTGACGCTTTGATTTATGCACAGAACGACACACTCAGTCAGAAACTTGATGAACTTTTCGGATAATTTTATAGTTTAAATAAACTCGGACAAGTTGTCCAAGTTGTACGCATAAAACAACAGGGCATAGCCGCCATCGGTACGGTTATACCCTGTTGTTGTTTTTTATTTTCGGCTGATGTGGCGACTGTTCGTAACCAACATTCACAAAATAGTCAAAACTAATTGCAATGGGTTGTATGCTAATTATTGGTATAAGTTTATCAATATTCATCAGATCGCAATCAATCTATATAAATCTTTCGTATCTTCAAAACTTAGTTTAAAAGCAAAGAGATTTCGTTGTTCTTTTGATGATGATTTTCTTTGTGATGTTATTTTTAACAAATTTAATTGATTTTTTCGTGCGGTTGCCCTGCCTTGTGCTTCACGTTCGTTTCATAAAATCAAAAGCAAGAAATAAGTCCAAATAAGGTAGAA
>JBJEOP010000139.1:0-5757 GCA_051880775.1 Acutalibacteraceae bacterium | reverse complement strand
CTCTTAAAGCTATAAGCAACCAGATGTTCATTAACTGTGAATTGCTGAAAAATATTGTCATACCCGACGGTGCCGAAAAAATCGGCAGAAGAGCGTTCAAAGGCTGTGTTCTGCTTGAAAGCATTGAAATTCCGACATCAGTAAAAAATATCGGTCAGTTTGCTTTCAACAACTGTAGCAATCTGACGGATTTATTTATTCCTGCTGAAAAAATTGAATACTGTACTTTTTCATATTGTTCTTCACTGAACAACATCACTTTTACCGATAATCTTAAAATTATTGATAAAAACTCATTTGAGGGCTGTGGAATAAGTGTTCTGAATATTCCTGCAAGCGTTGAGAAAATAGAATACGGTGCTTTTGCAAATTCAAATATTTCAGCGATAAATATTGATGAAAACAACAAAAACTATACTTCCCGTGACGGTATAGTTTTCAATAAGGATATGACGGAAATTATAGTATATCCGTCATTAAAAGAGGACACAACAAGCTACTCAATACCTGACAGCGTTAAAACCGTTGCCCACTATGCTTTTAAAAACTGCTGGACATTGAGTGAAATAAAAATTCCTGACAGCGTTGTTGAATTAGGTGATTATGCTTTTGAAAGCACATCTAATATGACCGATATTGTAATTCCGGATTCCGTAACTGAAATCGGTAAATATGCTTTCTCTGAGTGTTCATCTCTTAAAAGCATAGTTATTCCGTCGTCTGTCAGCGAAATCAGGGACAACACTTTTTACGACTGTTCGGAGCTTACCGACATAACGCTTTCTGAGGGTGTAAAGTCAATAGGCAATTTGGCTTTTGAAAACTGCTATAACCTTAAAGAAATTTTACTGCCGTCAAGCCTTGCCTACATCAACCCGACAGCTTTCAAGCAGACAAAGGTTAAAAAATTCAATGTTTCTGAAAACAGCGAAAACTTTACCGTAAAGGACGGTGTGCTTTTCAGCAGGGATATGACAGAACTTGTTGCCTATCCTGTTACAGACAGCAAGACGGAATATACTGTTCCCGACGGTACGACAAAAATCGGCGACTATGCCTTTGTAAACAATGAAAATCTTAAAATCATAACCGTTCCTCAAAGCGTTACCGAAATCGGAAAATATGCCGCAGGTATTTATTCGGCTTTATATTCAGAAAGTTATGACAGAATATCATCATTTATGCTTATCGGCAAGTCGGGTTCTGCCGCTGAAAAATACGCAAACGAAAATGATATTGCGTTCTTTACGGGTAAGCCGTCTATGAATTCCGAAATATTTATGCTTAAAGCCGGCGAAACTGCGGATTTTGTAATTGAAAATGCCGACACAAAAAATCTTGTTTTTTCTTCAAGCGACAAAAGCGTTGCCGACATTGACGAAAACGGAAAAATAACAGCAATATCACAGGGTCAGACAATCGTATTTGCAAGCACAGGAATGGTTAATTTCTCGTGCTGTGTACAGGTTACATCGGGTATGGTTGTCGGTCAGATAACAAGTTTCAGGGAACTCACAATCAATGATTATGAACAGTGGGAAAACGAATACTACGCACTCAACAAAAATATTTCTTTTGAAAAACTCGACAACCCGAACATTAACTGTTACAGCGGTAACGAATTTATCCCGATTCTCGGCGTTCAGGACGGCGGAGTAATGCTTGAAATGACAAAAGCGTCATACGGTGACGACTACGGTCAGTATGAAATAATCGCCGACAATATTTCAACCGAACTCAGCAAATTTACTTCCGACACAGACCTTATACTTTTCAGCGGCACAGATGATATTTCAAATATTACAGGAAAATCGTCATCACTTAAAGATATGAGAGCGGCAATCGGCAGACATTTTAAGACAACAGGTGTTTTAAGCACTTCGGTTGCACACTCATCCGCTGTTCCATTCGGCGAGGGCACTTACCATACAATGCTTGAAATATACGCACCTGCCTCAGCAACAAAAGGCGGATACATACGCAATATTTCCGCTAATCCACAGGAATATGAGCTTTTACTTGACAAAGGCTGCGAGTTTGAGGTACTTGACGCAGGCGTCAGACAGGTAAATATCACGGACTTCAACACAGGAACAGAAACCATTGAAACCGAGCGTTACATAAAGCTCAGAATCGTTGACTCTTCCGAACCTGAGCCGACAGAATCATCTGTTGAATCGTCAACAATACAGCCGTCAGAAAGCAGTGAAAACTCAGCCGAAAATTCCTCAGGCAGTCCTGACAAGCCCATAAACACAGGTGACAACAGATTTGTATTTGTCGCAATACTCCTTACAGCTTGTGCTTCATTCTGCATATTCATATATCTTACCAAAAAGTCAAAAAATAATTCGTAACAGTACATAAAAAGCCTACACACAAAAAACCGACAGACCGTCTTATTGACGATTTGTCGGCTTTTTGTATAAAATATACTTGAAATACAGAAAAATAAATGATATACTGAATATATAATAAAAAATATGCACAAAAGGAGATTTTTTTATATGAATAACTTAAAAGGCAAAACCGCTGTCATTACAGGCGGTAACTCAGGCGTAGGTGCTGCAACGGCAATGCTGTTTGCAAAAGAGGGTGCAAATGTTGTTATCAGTGCAAGACGTCAGACTGCACTTGACGAGGTTGCCGCAAAAATCAAAGCTGAGGGCGGCAATGTTATCACCGTTTCAACCGACATCTCTAAGGACGAGGACTGCAAGAACCTTATGAAAACCGCTGTTGATACTTTCGGCGGAGTTGATATTCTCGTAAATAACGCAGGCGTACTTGACACGGGACTTGCACCTGTTGATAAATTCGACGACGCAGAAACCCAGAAAGTAATTTCAATCAATCAGATTGGCACTATGCAGTGTATCCGTGCGGCTCTTGAATATATGAAAGAGGGTTCATCTATCGTAAACGTTGCCTCGGTTGCAGGCGTAAACGGCGGCGGCGGTGCGGCTTATGTTTCAACAAAGGCGGCAATTATCGGTATCACAAAGCATACGGCTTTACTTCTTGCCGACAAGTACATTCGCTGTAATGCAGTATGCCCCGGCACTATCGTTACACCTATGACAATGGGTATGAAACAGGAAACTCTTGATATGCGTATGATGGGTGCTATGAGTAAACACGCTGACCTCAAAATAAAGCCCTGTATGGCGGAAGATGTTGCAAACATAATTGAATTCTTTGCGTCCGACAATTCAAAGGCACTTACAGGACAGTGTGTTGTAAGTGATTTTGGTGCATCACTTTAATTTCAGATAAACTTCAAACATACAGAAGCGGCTTGACATCTGTATTTTTCAGGTGTCAAGCCGTTTTCTTTGAGGATAATTATATAATATTGCTGTTTTTAGAAAAACAACAATGCTATATGTTATGTTTGTTCCTGTCTTTTTTATTGCAGAAAAGTATTACAGGCACTGAAATTATGAGTAAAAGCAAAGCAATTACAACATAATGATGCATTGTATCTCCTGTGGGAACATCACCGCTGTCCTGTGCGACAGAACTGTCGGCAACACTGCTTTCAGGCTGTGAGCTTTCGGCAGATGGTGCTTCAATATGTGCGGTAACTTCCATGTTTCCCTCATTCCGAGCCGCAAAAGAAGTTAATGAAACCGCAGAAAGCATTAAGCATACCACCGCAAGAAACAAACACAGGAACCTGTCAATTTTAATCTTTTTCATATCAGATTAAATCAGTAAAAATCAGCCGTTATCGCTCAACCAATGCACTGTGGAATACGATTGTACCGCTGTAATCGCCTGCAATAGCAGAATACTCCTCACCGTAAAGTGCTTTCTGATTCAAAGCAAGTGTAACAGGCTGTTTTTGTCCATCTGAACCGTATGAGAATGTACTGATGTGATAGCCGTAGTTTCCGAAAGCAGCAGTACTGTTTATAGCTGTGGAAGTGCTGATATTAGAGTCGTCAACTGTACCTGTATAAACATCATAGTTTATCTTAAACGGGTCTGCTGCATCTTTTTGTGAAATGCAGAACTGACCGTCTGTTCCAAAATCAGAACAACTGTCCTTCATATAAACAGTTACTGCCTGATTGCTTTTTATATTGAGTTCGGTTGCCGTAACATCAAAGTTTCTGAATACATAACTGTCAGTGTCACTATCGGGCATTGTAAGCTCACCGAAATCAGCACTATCAGGAATTGTGATTGTATAGCTTACATTTCCGGGATCTACGATCTTTGCTTTTACCTCAACAGTTTGCTCGGGAGCTACATCTGTGAGAGTTAAAGCTGACGCTGAAACAACAACGGTTGCGGCAAGTGCTGACGCAAGAATGGCAGAGATAATTTTTTTAGTTTTCATTGAAAACAATCCTTTCATAAATAAAATTTTATTGATAAGAAATCCGTGTTTTACGGTATTTCATAATCACTTGACAATAAGTTTAAATTCAGATTCGGCGGCATTAAGCGGCGTTTCTTTCTCGTCAAGGGTAACGCACTGATAAACAACCATTGCAGTATATGTTCCCTTTGCGAGAGTTTTCGACAGCGGAACCTCCGTCAGTCCGTATCCTGGTTTAAGCAATTCGGACTTATAAAGCACTGTTCCGTCATCAAGTTTCAGCGTCGCATAAAATCCGCACTCATTGTCCTTTGGATTGCCGATACTCAGGTGCAGACTTTTGTCACCTGAGTTCATTTCGGCGGTGCTGTAACCCGGAATTTGAACGCCTTTTTTCTGTTCGGAGCTTTCTTCGTTAATACCTGTTTCCCAGCCGTCAGTGACTTTTCCGACAACGCCGTCGGAAACTGTCGGCTTTTCGGCGAAAAAGCTGTTATAAACAACTATTCCGCCGACAATTAGAGCCGTGACAACAAGTATTGAGATTAAAGAAATAATAAACAGTTTTTTGTTTGATTTTTCTTTTGTGTTATCCAATTCTTTTCCTTCTTTTTATAGTGATAATTACCGCAAGTGAAAGCATTGCAACAAGCAGATATACTGCAACATATGTTGTTTCTCCTGTCGGAACGGTTGTATTGCTGTTTTCAGGCTTGTCCGAATCGGTATTGTTATTACTATTACTACTATTATTTGTCGTTTCAACAATGGCAAATGACATAGGATAGGAAACCGTGAATACTGCCGTTCCGTTTTCGACAGAATCAGGCTCGCAGTAAGTAATCTGACCGTCAGTATCTATGCCGACAAGCTGAACGTTATCCTTATCAACAGGAAGTGAAATTCTGCACGAACCCTGACACCATAACTCAGGCGGAATATAGTTGCCGTCATTATCGGTAAGGCTTACGGAATATGCTTTAAGGATTTTGTCTTTGACTGATTTAATCAAAGCGGCATATTCTTCACTGTTCTCATTGAATGTGCTGTATCTTATGTTTAAATCCTTATGCATACTGCCCTGTACCGTGATATTGTTGCCTGCGGATTTAATGGTGATTTTCGGGAAGTTGCCTTTTATTGTCGGGAAACTCTTGTTAGGATAGTCATTTCGTACCCATACAACCGTATCATCACAGACTTCGTTCATTTTTTCGGTAAAGCTGTCATTCTGGAAATCCGAAATGTTTGACATAGCTGTGTTTGTATTGTCGGGTGTATGTGTTGAATCCGTGCCGACTGCATTAAGAGTGTCTGATGTGATATAATATACATTTTTTACTGTCGGGGTTAAGCCGTCATATCCGTTAATACCGGCTATTGAACCCTTTGAATTTTCAGAATTGCCGTTTACTGTTACGGAATTG
>JBJEOP010000138.1:0-30748 GCA_051880775.1 Acutalibacteraceae bacterium | reverse complement strand
TTCTACCTTATTTGGACTTATTTCTTGCTTTTGATTTTATGAAACGAACGTGAAGAATAGTCGTATAATTATTGTAAAAAATTGCAAAATAGGATATAATACCTCCATAAGATAAATTTGCTTATGGAGGTATTTTTTATGAAAGACGGTTTTTTGCGTACTGCCTGTGCAACGCCGCAGATTAAAGTTGCAGATTGCAGTTTTAATGCACAGCAAATAATTACAATGGCTGAAACTGCCGTTAGTAACGGAGCGTCACTTGTTGTTTTTCCTGAGCTTTGTATAACGGGTTATACCTGTTCCGACCTTTTTTTACAAAAAACACTGCTTTTATCTGCCGAAAAAGCACTTGGCGATATTGCGGAAAAAACTGCAAGCCTTGACGCTTTAATCCTTGTAGGACTGCCTGTACGAAAGGGTGCGGCACTTTATAACTGTGCGGCTGTACTCTTAAAGGGAAAAATTCTCGGTCTTGTGCCGAAAAGAAATATTCCGAACTACTCCGAATTTTATGAATTAAGACATTTTACCGCCTGCTGTGAAAAAATCGAAACAACAATATGCGGTCAGCATACGGAAATAAATCCGAATGTTATTTTTGCCTGCCGCACAATGCCTGAATTCAAGCTTGGCGTTGAAATCTGTGAAGATGTATGGACGCCTGAACCGCCGTCGGGAAAGCTGGCACTTGCGGGGGCAACGGTTATTGCAAATCTGTCGGCAAGCGACGAGGTTATCGGAAAAGCTCAATACCGCCGTATGCTGATTAAATCCCAGTCGGCAAGGCTTATTTCGGCATACCTTTACACAAGTGCAGGAATGGGCGAAAGTACAACGGATATGGTATTTTCGGGTCATAATATTATATGCGAAAACGGAAGTATGCTTGCCGAGTCAAAACGCTTTACAACGGGAATTATTTATGCCGATATTGACTTGCAGAAAATGGAAAGCGAAAGACTGCGTTCAAATACTTATGTCGGAAACAATAATCTTCCGTTTGTTGAGTTTGATATTGATATAAAAGAATTAAAACTTAACAGAAAAATCAGCAAAACACCGTTTGTACCTCAAAGCAAAATAAACCTTGATGAACGCTGTGAGGAAATTCTTACAATTCAGGCAACAGGTCTTGCCACAAGGCTTAATCATACCCACGCAAAAACAGCCGTTATCGGACTTTCGGGCGGACTGGATTCAACACTTGCACTGATTGTTGCCGTACACGCTTTTGATATGCTCGGACTTGACAGAAAAAATATTATTGCCGTAACAATGCCGTGCTTTGGTACTACAAAACGCACGAAAAGCAACGCCGAAATTTTAGCCGAAAGCTACGGCGTATCGTTTAAGGATATAGACATCTCAAAAGCCGTAACACAGCATTTTGAGGACATAGGACAGGACATAAACACACTTGATGTCACCTTTGAAAACGGACAGGCTCGTGAACGCACACAGGTACTTATGGATATTGCAAACAAGACCGGCGGATTTGTTATCGGTACAGGCGATTTGTCGGAGCTTGCACTCGGCTGGGCGACCTACAACGGCGACCATATGTCAATGTATGCGGTCAATGCGTCAATCCCGAAAACGCTTGTACGCCATTTAACAGCATTTGAGGCTGAACATTCCGAGGGCAAGCTCAAAGAGGTTCTCCTTGATATTCTTGCAACCCCTGTAAGCCCCGAACTTTTACCGCCAAAGAAAGACGGAGAAATTTCGCAAAAGACAGAGGATTTGGTAGGTCCCTATGAACTCCACGATTTTTATCTGTATTATTTTGTTCGTCTGGGATTTACTCCGTCTAAGATTTTCCGTCTGGCAAAGCTTGCGTTTGACGGTGAATATGACGACGCAACAATAGAAAAATGGCTGAAAACCTTTATAAGAAGATTTTTTGCACAGCAGTTCAAGCGTTCCTGTCTGCCTGACGGTCCAAAGGTCGGTACGGTTACGCTTTCACCGAGAGGCGACTGGCGTATGCCGAGTGATGCGTCTGCTTATGAATGGCTTGAATGAGTCTGAAAACATATTGGAGGATTTTACTGTGGAAATTTGGGACGCATACAATGCAAACAGCAAATATGTCGGAGTTGACTTAATAAGAGGACAGGCAATTCCTGACGGTATGTTTCATATAGTAAGTGAAGTTCTCGTTGTACACAAGGACGGAAGCTACCTCCTTATGAAAAGAGATTTCAACAAACCGAATTTTGGCGGATTTTATGAGGCAACGGCGGGAGGAAGTGCATTAAAAGGCGAAACCCCTTACAATGCGGCTGTTCGTGAGCTTAAAGAGGAAACCGGAATTATCGCAAATAAATTATGTCAAATCTATAAATATACTGATGAAAAAGCTCATACGATTTATTATGGGTTTTTATGTGAAACTGACTGCGATAAAAATTCCGTAGTTTTGCAAAAAGGCGAAACAATAGGCTTTTGTTGGCTCAATAAAACCGAATTTCTTAAATATACCGAATCCGACAGATGCATTAAAAAGCAAATCAGCCGTCTTACCCCATATTTAAATTCAATTATGCTCTAAGCCTGTTTTTTATACTTTACAAGCACATACTGTTGTACTAAAATAAATACAGACATAAACGCAATATTGCGAAAATACGAAAGGAATAAAAAAATGAATATAAGAGAAGAATCGCTTAAAAAACATTATGAATGGCAGGGAAAAATTGAGGTTGTTTCAAGAACACCTATTACAAATTCAGAGGAACTTTCACTCGCCTATACTCCCGGTGTTGCCGAACCGTGTCTTGAAATTCAGAAGGACTATGACAAGTCCTTTAAGCTGACAAGAAGAAGTAATCTTGTTGCGGTTATTACAGACGGTACGGCGGTTCTCGGACTCGGCGACATAGGCCCTGAGGCAGGTATGCCTGTTATGGAGGGTAAATGTGCATTGTTCAAGGAATTTGCCGATGTTGACGCTTTTCCGCTTTGCGTCCGTTCAAAAGACGTTGATGAAATCGTAAGGACTATCTATCTTATATCGGGCAGCTTCGGCGGAATTAACCTCGAAGATATTGCCGCTCCAAGATGCTTTGAAATTGAAAGAAAGCTTAAAGAAATATGCGATATTCCTGTATTCCATGATGACCAGCACGGTACAGCCGTTGTTGTTGCCGCCGCTATGCTTAATGCATTAAAGGTTGTCAAAAAGAATATTGAGGACATTAAGGTTGTTATTAACGGTGCAGGCTCGGCAGGTATTGCAATCGGTAAGCATATGCTGAAAATGGGCGTTAAAAATCTTACTATGGTTGACCGTTGCGGAATTATTTGCGAGGGTATGGACGGACTTAATTCTGAACAGGAATATATGGCAACCTTAACAAACAGAGAGCATAAAACAGGTGTTCTTGCTGACGCTATGGTTGGTGCAGATGTATTTGTCGGAGTTTCAGCACCCAATATCGTAAGCGAAGAAATGGTTAAGTCAATGAACAGCGGTGCTATTGTATTCTCTATGGCTAACCCGACGCCTGAAATTATGCCTGACGCTGCAAAACACGCAGGAGCGGCTATTGTCGGCACAGGACGCTCGGATTTCCCGAATCAGATAAATAATGTTCTTGCTTTTCCGGGAATTTTCAGAGGTGCTCTGGACTGCCGTGCAAAAGAAATTAACGAAGAAATGAAAGCCGCCGCATCTTATGCTATTGCGTCGCTTGTTTCGGACGACGAACTGTCGGAGGAATATATACTCCCGAAAGCATTTGACAAGAGAATCGGCAAAACCGTTGCACAGGCTGTTATGGACGCAGCAAGAAAAACAGGCGTTGCAAGAATCTGATTTAAAAATCCGCCATTAACCGTTTGACAAAATATCAAAATTATATTATAATTCACAGTAGATTAAATTTCCGCCACCGTAGGCGGCGGAAAAGAAAATTCTATATGTCTTTTATGAGTGAGATAAACAGCTGCGGATATAAGCCGAAAGGCTGTACCCGAGGAAAGTCCGGGCTCCACAGGGCAAGAATAACGGCTAACGGCCGCCGGGGGCGACCCCAGGGAGAGTGCAACAGAGATATACCGCCTGTACTTTTGTACAGGTAAGGGTGGAAAGGCGAGGTAAGAGCTCACCGGCACACAGGAGACTGTGTGGCCCTGTAAACCCTATTCGGAGCAACACCGCACAGGAACTTAACATCGGCCCGATGGTTCCGACAAGGTGGCATTGAGCAGTATCGGTAACGGTCTGCCAAGATAGATGGCTGTTCACGACAGAACCCGGCTTATCGTTTCACTCATATTTTTAAAAATTAAGTCACTGCAATAAATTCATATTGCAGTGACTTCAATTTATTTAACAAAGTGACAAGCTGATTAATGTCATTTGATTTCCCGTTTTCGAGGTTAAGCGAACTATTGACAAACAGCCCGAATAAATCGAGCCGTAACCAAAAAACAACTTGGTTACGGCTCCATTTTTCCATAAAAAGAAAATCTCCGAAAACATAACGCTTTCGGAGATTGATAAACTTTTTGAAAATCTGAAACAGATTATCTCTTTGTTAACGTTTTGAGAATGAGAAAAGCCCAAAAACAAGGGATTCCTTACATCAAATGTTGCATACGTGTTGTATGCGGTGGACTGCTCTGGGCGTTTCAGGACTTCTCTGTACTTACAATCCGCATATAGCGTTAACGAAAGGAGTTACTTTATGACTAAAATAATCTTTGCAACGTATAACCCGAAAACTAACTGCGTCGAGGTCAGCCTCGATGATAAAATCCATATCTCTTATGACTGTCAGAAATGCAATGCTTCCGTTCATCTGGACGAGCCTTCTGATATTGCATATCTTACAAGGCTTGCCCGAGAAGAACCGGGGCTGTATGCCAAATTAGCTACCAGAGATGGTGGGTTACAAGGGTATGTTGAGGCGATGGGGGAGTTGAATTAGAGGCTCCCCTCTATCGTTCACCATATAATTTTAATATATCCACATATTCTGTTCTTTCTTTAGCTTTAAAACACTTTTTAACATCATCAATCTGAAACTTTGCATTGACTAGTACATTGTCTATAGAGCAATATCCAGTACTACTAGCCAATTGAATAGTTATTTCATATAAAATTTCATCAATGTAACTGTGCAAATGTTCTCCTAACGCTCTTAGATTATCTGGATTATCGCCTGAATGGATTATAGCATTTCTAGTCCTATACATTCGACGCAAATGCCATCTTAATCGTCTTTCATATTTTTCTATTTCATTGAGATAATTTAATTTTTTATTAAATAAATCATTTAACTGTGCTATTTTGCTTCTTATAACCGGGCAACATAGCAATGCGTCATTTAATTCTTGTCGAACATCTTTATATTCATCCAAAATAACTGCGCTCGCCACCTTTATATATTCACTCTCTTCTAAATCAATTTTCTCAATAATTTTATTATATCTCTCCTCTGAAATATTTGCCTTTAAATAATCGTGTAATTCTTCAAAAATGCTTTTTGCATAATCGTTAACTAGTATTGGAACTATAGCATCCTCTATCTCTTGCATTTTTGAATCATCCCTCTTGCTAACCCCAATTATTTCCATTATCGACCACAAGTTTAAAAAACCATTTTTCATATCTGGATTATCAATCGCCATATTATGTATTTGTAAAACATTATCTACCACCTCAAATGAATTATGTGCATTATTTAGTAATGCTGTAATTAATGCCTCTGAACTTAACCCAATTGTTTTGTCATCATAATCCTTTGAATATGAATATCCATGTGGTTTAATATCTGTAATAACAGTAACATCTTCCTCATCTCTAACCAAACATTTATTAAAAAACCATTCTTCACGTCTGTTGCCAAGAAATTTATAAAAACGAATAAACAAGTTAATATTTTCATAAACATATTCTGCTGCTCTATTTTCGTCAAGTGCTTTCACTTCAAAACTAATCAAAATAAACTGTTTTTTGTCATATTTTAATTTCCCTGAATATTCATCTTCTTCTGTGATAGCCTTTAATCTAGAAACCAATATACTCTCAAATTGCTGTGCCTTTTTGTTCAGCGCAACATATACTTTATATTTCCTCTTTTCAAAATCAAATCTTTTTAAATAATTATCTACTGCTTCTATACCTGATATTTCATTATTTGTCCAAAAAGCATTATTGTATCTATAAATAAACTCTGGACTATATCCACCATTCAATAAAGTAGGCAAATAGCAACGTAATGCTCTCTCTATTTTCTTTTTTTCTTTCTCTTCTATCACTATCTTTTTTAAATAGGAAACGCACATGTCGTGATAGCATGCAAACCGATGATATAAATAGTGTATAATTCTTTCTTGGTCGAGAACACTTGAACAATTTAATAATTGTAAAATATACTTCATTTCATCTTCCGCTATACTATTCTTAAAAACAATATCATCTTCAAAAGTCTCTAAAAATTCTTCCAATATGTATTTTAAATGTCCTTCATTTATAGCCTTTTCTTTTACCAATTTACTGGTATGCATATACTCCCACATAAGAAAATAAGAATTATATACAGGAACTTTATATAAATGATTTGTATAATAAAACATCATTTCCTCTATCTTTTGAGCAAAAAATAAAATCCCATCATGTTTAAAATTATTCTTCCATTGCCCATTAATCTTAAATCTCATAACAACTTTCTCCTTCTCTATATTATTTGTTGAACACAAATTTCATCTATCATCCTGTATATTCTGCTAAAGGGATTATGACTTACAAATGCTACCTTGGTCCCATAAACTTGTCCCCATTAAGATGAATCATATGCTCTGGAAGTTCCGCAATCCATACTTCCGTTTCCCAAGCTAGCTCTTCTGAAAATTTCTTATATGTCTTAAAATCTAAAAATGCTGTGACATATATCTTTCCAGCTCTAACATCTTTTGTTAGTTCTTCTATTTCCAAAATACGCTTAGGATCCATAGGTCCAACAGATGTTACAGATTCAATAAAATATATCCAATTCTTATCTTCACGATATAATACCACATCTGGCATTTTATCATGCAAAGTAATCTCAAACCCTAATTCAGTTAACTTTTCAATATTCTTCACTAAATCTTTTTCAATCGTATCACCAACATACAAACATTCTGAATTTGGTGCAAATCTAGGTGCAAATTCTTCAATAATAGCCTTTTGCAACTCATTATGTTTACCCACCGAAAAACTAAAATCCGCTCCATTAATTCGAACTGGCATCATGGTCATTTTCTTTTTTGATGCGTATATATCAATTAACTTTTCATGATAAACCAAAAATCTTTTCATAGATTTTTCCCACTCTTCAGTCTTCATCTTTTTGAGTAAATCTAAGGTTTCATCTGTTAATCTATATCTGTAATTAGGACTATTTGTCGGTTTCCCATTATCTTCAACTAACGCTGCCGTTCTAAACCTATGCAATGCTTGTTTTCTAAATGTTTCTCTACTATTCTCTGCATAAGTAGTTCCGTAATTTGTATTGGAAAACTGAATAATATCATGAATACGAATCCACTCATTTGTAGACTCACTCCAATTCATTGTTGGTTTAATTCCTGCCATCGCCAATAATACATAGCAACAAATGTCTGCTTGCTGTTGTTTAGGCATACCTACACTTTGTAAAAAGCTACGCGCTTCTAGAATCTTGTCCATAATATCCCTCCATAATCAGATTGCAACTTTCTTCAGAAAAATCTTTGCTCTTCATAATCTTTCTACCCATTTCCTGTATCACATCGAGTTCCGGAACAGGCATACTATTAATCTCTGTAGAATTTACCTGCGTTGAACCATTTAAAATTCTATAGTATTCATCATATATGGTCGAATTAAACAGTACATACAGACCATATACCAAACATTCTGACATTTCTGTTAATAAGCCATCTATAAAATTTATTTTATTCTGTGTACTTATCTTTTCGTATTGAGGATAATTTTTTGAAAGATAAACACCACACTGAAGTCTTCTAGGCTCCTCTTTCGCCGTAAAGCGCTTCACAAATAAATAATTTTTGTTTTCTAGCATTAACCCTTTCTGTTCCGTTAAAATATACTCATTATCTTTTTTTATTGGAAATTGTACCTCTCCTTGTTTAATGTGTTGCGAATAAAATAATGGAATTGTACCTTCTTCCTCTTCATCTCTTAGCAAATCTCGATTTCTGAAATCAACAGTCAATCCTGTCTTCATACGAAGTCCTAATTCAGGCAATGTTTTATCCCATTTTCTCAATTTATCAAGCACCGCAACTTCTTCTTCATTTGTAACCAAGTAAACAAATAATTCATCACCCGATACCACCAAATCATAAGGTACAAGCATTTCCTTACATTTGGCGAATTCTTTATTTGTATGAGTAGATGTAATTTTGACATTTTCTGGCTTTTCACATGTCTTCTTTACTTTTACAATGATAGTCTCCTGTAAAACATCTTCTTTATCAAAAACCTTGTTTCGACTACCAAACAGATGTATGTGCAATAATTTTCCTTGAGACAAAAAATACTCTCTAAACTTTTTGAAATATGCCCCTGATGTCCATGAACGTGGAATAATATATACCATCTCACCATTATCTTTTAAATTAAATAAGCCCATAGCAGCAAAAATAAAATACATGTTAGGGGCACCATAACAAATATCGGGCATAGCCTTCGCTTCCGGTGCATCCTTTGGAATTTTCATATAAGGAGGATTCCCTATCACCAAGTCATATTTTTTAGGATTCAAGTTTCCTCCTATCATACAGTTAAAGTCCAGATATTGACTGGTAATATAATTATCCCGCACTATTTGAACAGATATTGCTTTTTCTGATTCATTTTGGATATATGCTAAATTCTCCTGTAATAATGGAAGCACATTTAAATCCGTTTCATAACATGTTATATCAATTTCTTTAATTCCTTCAATCGTATTTAATCTTTCTACTAGTGCACATGTCAAAATTCCGGAACCAGCTCCAGCATCCAATATACTAATCTTTTCTTTTTCTGGAATTACAAATAAATCTGCCATATATCGTGCTGTTTCAATACTTGTAAAAAATTGTCCATACTTTTTACGCTCTTTCTTTGGCATTGAATCTATGTATTCACTTGTCTTTTCAATTATTCTATCTAACATACACACACCTTCAAATATTATTTTGATTTATATATTGCCGTCGTTTTTCAATCTTTCTTCTTTTTCTGCGATGCTTAAAAAATCTATTTCTAGCCATCAATTTCAATTCTGAATCGTAGTGTTTAATATAATTATATATCTCTGGAAATATCTCCGGCTCAATCTGTCTTAAAGCACACAGCATACCGTTAAGTTTTTCAATATCATAAATCTTATTACTTGTTTTACATTTCTCAAACTGTTCCAAAATTCTTTTTCTTTTATTATTTAATACTACTTTCTGTCCATCATTTATACCAACACCTGTAATAACTTTTACTGTATTACCTTGATAATAATGATCCTTCTTACTTTTAGCTATGAGACCATATTTTTTCAGTTGATTACAGACTTCTTGTCTTAGCTCCTTTGTTATTGGTGTTTTTGATGAAAATGTCATATCATCTACATATAATGTAAAAATACATGCCCTCTCATTTGCGATCTGATTTATTTCATTAAACATATCGCAATATGCCCAGTATACAATTAATTGACTAGATGGGCTTCCTGTCGGAAGCATATCTTCATACATTACTAATTCTGTCATTAGCCATGCAATATCTTCTGCCATTTTAAATGTTTCTTTAAACATCCTATATACATATTTACGTTCTGCCGAATCATAAAACTTTGATATATCCATTGTTTTTACAAACGTATTTTCGATATGCTTCTCTGCATTAGTGATATAACTATGATTTTTCTTCCCAGAAATAACCCAATCAGGTGTCTGGATCCGACTTAATAATCTGCATAGTTTTTTTTGTGCATATTTCAGCTCATCTGATGGAACAGTAAAATTTCTTGTTCCATCTCCATTAGGTTTAGGTCTCGAAAACTTATAATAATCCTGACCATGCTCCTGCATTAAATAATTGGTTGATATTCCCAATAAAGTTGCAAGTTTTTTCTTATTACGCATTCTATATAGGGGACTTTGTTCCAATGCATACATTTTACTCATTTTCAAGACCACCAACTTTTTCTAATATTTTCAATAATTTCATGCCTGCATATGCCATACGCTGTTTTTGGTCCTGCTTCTCTTTTTCTATCTCTAATGATTCTGCAAATAAGAAGAGCGTTGACTTTTTCATTCCAAAAACTTTTGCATACTTATCTAAAACCTCTATTGTTGGTTGCTTTTTATTATTTTCCAACTCAGAAACATAGCTTTGAGATATTTCTAACATATCAGCCAACTCAGCAGACTTGTATCCATTAAAAATTCTTAACAGTCTTAATGCTTCTCCCATTTTCATTATCCTTTCAAACAAATGTATAAAAAAAATAGATTAGTTGGTATTAAGATAAGTCATCTAAAAATAACTCAATTACAGTTTTGCAAATGTAGATAACAAGTTTACCAACCAATCTAATGATTGTTTTCTTATTTTTCTTACAGAATGCAATTACCGACTCAATACCGGATTTGAAAAATACTTTAACTTTTCTGCAAAACTCTTTCATTGTTTTGCCTCCTTTCTCACCTTTGTTTACCAAAGGTGCCATCCAAGAAAGGATTTTCGAATCAAGGTCTTTTTTCAAATCTCAGACTAATCTATTGTTAAAGCGTGTTCCATCCACACGCTTCGGGCAATTCATCGTTCGGCTGACTGCTACTACCTAACAAGGCAGAACAGGACGCGCTGAACACATGGCCTGGGTATAATTTAAGGGGTTACCTTCCGAGCATTTCTGCTCACACTACTTCTACCGGATGGCTATACCTCTTGTTAAAGTAATTTCATTATAACACCTTTTGGGTACTTGTCAAGATAAAATATAGCTAATAGCGATATTTTATCTTTTAAATTCATCCCTAACCTTCTCAACCACAGCTCCAACACTCTCAAGAAACCTTTCCATCAGATTCCTACCATCCACCATAAACTGTTTCATGAAATCGTATGCTTTGTTCAGCATATCACGAAGTTTAGAGTTTTCAGCCTTCAATTGCTCATTCTCATACATAACATCTATAAGTTTATCTCTCAAGTCCTCATTGCTGCCAGTACCTCGTGCCATATCATAAACCATCTCCGCAATCTCTGCTTTTCTTTCCAGCTTCGTTGCCCTCTCCTCCAAATCTATCAGAGTATCGTTTTGAGTTTTGATATAAGCCTCGATTCTGTCAGCTCGTTCATTAGCTTCTTTTACTCGTTTATCCGCTTCCTCATAATCCATCTGTTTTACCGCTACTCGCATAGATAAGGTGTCATACTCCTGCACAAGCTGTTTCTTTTCACGCTCCAACAGTTCATTCTCCTGCTGTTTTTCATCAGCCTGCTCCTTCAATTCATCGTAACGAATTTCCTCTTTTAACACTTTATATTCCATAACCGATAAATCATGATTGCGACCTTTGGACTTTTCTCTTATCTGTTCCCCAAGAACAATTTCCGCTTTCTGATTAGCAAACGCTCTTAATTTATCCTGAAGAACTATCGAAAGCACTTCCTTGGTAAATACCTTGCGTTTGGATACCTGCTTAGACATTCCCTTCTTGTAACCTGTACCTACCGGAACTCCTACCACATGCATATGAGGACTGTCCTCATCCATATGGACTACTGCATTGGCTACCACAAACTGTGGAAGTTGATATTGCAGCTCCTCTAACAACATCCTATAGATTCGCCTCATAAAAACTTTATTCTCGCAATGTTCATGCCAATAGGCTCTGTCTCCCACCTGAATGATAATCTCCACCGCCATATCCTGTTCCTTGTTAGCTACATGCTCAAAATAGTTTTCAATCTTTCGATCTGCTCTACTTTGATTTTTATTGTAGACTTTTAATGCATCATTAAACTCCTGATGATAAACAGTTTTTACATCCTGAACAAGATTGTCTGTTCCGTATATCAGAAAAATATTATCGGCACTATATTCTTCTGATTTGTATTTTCTTAAGTTGTGCTTCGCCACTCCCGCAAGCTTCGACTTAGATGTTATTGCACTTTTCTTATTGCTCACATGAGCTGTAAATGATATTCCTTCCATACACTTCCTCCTTATCTGTCTTTCCCTACGAAGTGCTGCTTATCATCTTTGCTTTGCCACAGATGATAACCCCCTAGCACTTTCGTCAAGCCGAAAATGCGGGGGCTCTCCGAGGGTTACACCGACAGGGAGCCAAGCTCCGGTCGGTGTATATTAACCGCTACCCTTATTTAAGTAATCCATCTTAATCACATCCTTTCTCCAATCTTTCTATATTGCTTCAGGAACACTTCTGAAGTAACCTGTTTCTTCCCATACTCGCTTATCAGGGCAATAATAGCTATATTCATTTGAATTTCCCACTTTTATTGCTGTTCCGAATTTGAGTATTCCTTGTTGTAATCCCAGCCTTACATACTGTGCATCCTTCCCTATTGCACTTGCAATTTCCTTTATCGGTACATTTCTTCCTGTAAAGGCTGGTAAATCAACCTTGTAAATAACTTCCGGCATCTCTACCACCTCCTCTTTAATAGAGCACTTCTTGCTCTGTTTGCTTTTGTATTATACAGACCTTTTCTTGCTCTGTCAACAGTTTATAATTTAATGTTGACTAATAGATATTGGTATGTTAAATTTACAATTACAGGAGGTTGATGCAATGAATACAGGTAAAAAGATTAAGTTAATTCGAACGTTCCGTGGATTGACTCAAAAAGAACTTGGCGAAGCTTGCGGAATACATGAAGTTGCAATCCGTAAGTATGAACTTGGAAAAAACATTCCAAAACCAGAACAACTGCGTAAGATAGCAGAAGCACTTAATGTTAATGTCAATTCATTAGCTGAATTTGATATTGAAGCTGATGGAGATGTGTTACCATTACTGTTTGCTATTGATGATGTATTTGAAGTGTCAGTTAAAGATGTAGATGGAGAACCTGGAATATTTTTTTCCAATAAAAGTCTCATACAGTTTCTAAAAGACTGGCAGGCAATGAAAGAATTACTAGCTTCTGGCAGCCAGACTCAAGACAATTATGAGATTTGGAAAACAATTCGCCCAAGTATAACAAAGGTAATCCACGAATAAATAATCATTTTATCCGTTTGCTATCGGCTTTCTAGTAAATAGCGAAAGGATGGTGCTTATGAAGTTACCCAACGGATACGGAAGCGTTGTAAAACTTTCCGGCAAAAGAAGACGACCTTATCAAGTACGAAAAACGATAGGATGGCACTATGATAAGGAAAAAGACAAACAGGTTCAGGATATGATTACAATTGGATATGCAGCTACAAAAGCAGAAGCCTTGCAGATGCTTGCAGAATACAATAATAATCCATTTGACACCAAGGCTGCAAAGATGACCTTTTCAGATGTATATGAAGAATGGTCAAAGCGTAAGTTTCCAACTATTTCTGAATCTAATGTAAAAGGTTATTCTGCATCTTATAAGGCATGTGAATCCCTATATAGCAAAGTATTCAAGGATATTAAGCTAGTTGATTTACAGACTGTCATTGATACTTGTGGCAAGAATTTTCCCACACTAAAGAAAATCAAAGTATTATTTAATCAGCTATATGACTATGCCTTGAAGAATGATATTTGCAACAAGGACTATTCCGACTATGTGGACATCGCACAATATAAGGATCGCAATCCTAACAAGTACGACAGAAACAAATTTGAAAAGAACGAGATTGATATGATATGGGAGCAAAAGGAAGATAAATATTATCAGATTGTATTAATGCTTCTATACAGTGGAGTTCGAGTTTCAGAATTGCTGGATTTAAAAAAAGAAAATGTTCATCTGGAAGAACAGTATTTTGATGTTATCTGTAGTAAAACAGAAAATGGTATTCGAAAGGTTCCCATAGCAGATAAGCTTCTGCCATACTACAAAAACTGGTATGAATCCTGTCCGGAATGTGAATATCTACTTCACACAGAAGACGGAAATCATTTCCTATACCGAAACTACTATGATAGCTATTTTAAACCATTAATGGAACAGTTAAATATTAATCGTACGCCCCATTGTTGTAGGCATACCTGTATTTCCATGTTAGCGGAAGCCGGTGTGAATCAGACAATTATCAAGAAGATTGTGGGGCACTCTGGTGCTATGACATTAACTGAGAAAGTATACACACACTTTGATATAAAGGAGCTTGTAGATGCGATTAATAGAATTTAAGAAACAATCGGTGCCATTCGCAAATCACTCCGTGATTTTGCTCATGTCGCGCTGGCGCGCTATATTTGCCGCCGAATATGTGTCTGTGAGTGCAAGCACTCCCATCCAATATTCACCAGCAAATGCACCGCTTGTAGAAACGCGCAAGAAAAGGACATTCCCAGATTGCTCTGAAAATGTCCTATACATATCATAATCTTTGTTGCATACCTGTTGCATATGTGTTGCATTTGATGTAAATTCCAGCACATCTGACAACTTTCCACAACTTCTGTACCCCTTGTAAAATGGGCTTTTCTTGAATCTCGCGTTTCCGAAAGATTATCTCTTTGAGAACTGTGGAGCACGACGAGCTGCTTTGAGACCGTACTTCTTTCTTTCCTTCATACGTGGGTCACGAGTAAGGAATCCAGCCTTTTTGAGCTTTGGACGAAGGTTCTCAGAATCATACTGGAGCAATGCACGGGAAATGCCGTGACGGATAGCACCTGCCTGACCTGTAACGCCGCCGCCTGCAACTCTGCATACAACGTCGAACTGTCCCTCTGTTTCTGTGAGAACGAGAGGCTGACGAACGATGAGTTTAAGTGTTTCAAGACCGAAATAATCGTCAATATCTCTGTCGTTGATTGTAACCTTACCTGTACCCTTGTAAAGTCTTACTCTTGCAACAGAGCTTTTTCTTCTGCCTGTTCCGTAAAAATATGGTGTCTTATCGTACATAAAATGTTGCCTCCTTCCCTATTATTCAAGAACGATTGGCTGCTGAGCCTGATGTTTGTGTTCGCTGCCCTTGTAGATGTGAAGTCTTGTAAGAGCCTTGCGTCCGATTGTGTTGTCAGGAATCATACCCTTAACAGCGAGTTCAAGAGCGAGCTCCGGCTTTTCAGCCATAAGAGTATCATATCTTACAGACTTCATATGTCCTACATATCCTGTGTGATGATAGTAGTATTTCTTAGTAGCCTTTGAGCCTGTAAGAACAGCCTTTTCCACATTAGTAACGATAACGAAGTCACCGCAATCAACGTGAGGTGTAAATGTCGGTTTGTTTTTTCCGCGAAGAAGGTCAGCAACCTGAACAGCTACACGACCGAGCGGCTTACCTGCTGCATCAACAACATACCACTTGCGTTCAACTTCGCCTGCTTTTGCCATATAAGTTGACATAGCGTAATTCCTCCCTGAAATCTTTTTTATATCATTAAGCACACACTTTTGTATGCACCTCTGAGTCGCAAGATAGATAATAACACAGTTTTCATCGGAAGTCAACACTTTTTTAAAAATTTTTAATTTACTGTTTAATAAACTCCGTTTTTCTTTCGTTTACTCATTTTTACTCTTTTTTACTCATTATCAAATTCTATTTTTTGTTGTACCGATACAGAAAAAAGACACCTGCCCCTATTTGCAGATGTCTTTTGAGAATTTTCCGATTTAAAATCAAAGTATAAAACAATTAAACTGCTTCATTTTCGCTTGATGTTGCCTGATGGTCACCTGATGTATGAACAGAGAGAAATCTCTTTTTGAATTTCATACGGTCAAGTGCAAATCCAAGACATACAAACAATACAGCACTGCCTGCACCCTGAATAAGGTTTGTAGGAATATCGGCAAGAGCCGAAACAAAATTACCGTACATAATGCCCGACGCAAGATAATATCCGCCAACGCAGATAATGATTGCCGGAACTATACCGATAAGATTGCGAACATTGATAATAGTATCTTTCTTTCTTGAAAAAGCAAGAACGGTAACTGCTTTGATGATAACTGTCGGCAGTACCCACATTGCATAACCCGAAAGATAATCCGAAAGTCCTGCACCTATTGCACCTGCCGCCATTGCATAAGGCATAGGCAAGAGCGACGCAGCAAGATATATCATTCCGTCACCGATGTGAATGTAACCCTGATGTGTCGGTATTTTCAGAAATGCCGTAAGCACATACACCATTGCCGCAAAAAGTGCAGCAAGGATAAGATTCTTTAAATGTTCCTGAGTTTTATTTCTTCCCATCATAAATCCCTCGCTAAAATAAATATTTTTACAGACAAAATAATACAGCACATCTGTACATATTAAAATAACCAGTTTACGCAAAATTTTAGTGTACAGTTTTTATTTTTCCTTATTTGAATATTCAATGATTAACTCAAAAATAAATTTGACACAAAAATAAAGTTATACTATTATATATTTGTATTTAACGGAATTTCAAAAGAACGGCGGTGCATATATTCGTTGAAAAGACAAAAGAAAATGGCAGTAATAAATGATTTTTCGGGTTTCGGACGGTGTTCGCTGACAGTTTCACTTCCTGTAATCTCAGCTATGAAAATAGAATGTTGTGCATTGCCCACGGCTGTTTTTTCAAACCATACGGGATATAACGACTATTTTTTTGATGATTATACTGACAAAATGCAGATTTACTACTCAAAATGGCAAAAGCTCGGTCTTGAATTTGACGGCATTTATACGGGATTTCTCGGTTCTGTCCGACAAATTCAGATTGTTACCGACTTCATAAATCATTTTTCAAATAAAAATACAACCGTAATAATCGACCCTGTAATGGGCGACAACGGCTGTGCTTATGCAACATATAATGATGAGCTTTGTCGGCGTATGAAAGACCTTGTGCCGCTTGCGGATATAATTACGCCGAATATTACTGAGGCTTGTATTCTCTCGGATACTCCGTACAGTGAAAACATCTCAGATGAAAATTCACTTCTCGGAATTGCACAAAAACTTCATTCCATCGGCTGTAAAAACATAATCATAACAGGCATAAACGACGGAAAAAATATATGCAACTTTGTCTATGAAAACAGCGGTAAGCACTGCCTTTTAAAAAGTGAGAATGTCGGACAGCAGCGTGCGGGTACAGGCGATGTTTTCGCCTCAATAATTGCCGCTGATGCAGTAAACGGAACAGACCTTATTACTTCCGTAAAAAAAGCCGCTGATTTTGTCAGCCGTGCAATAAAACTTTCCGACGATATGAACATTCCGCCGCAAGAGGGCGTTTGCTTTGAGGAAATACTAAATATTTTAATGCAAAATTAAAAAAAGAGCCGGTTTTCGACTCTTTTCAGTAACTATTTATTTAAGGTTATAAAGATAAATCAAGTAATGCCTTTATTTGATTACGCCGTCCATAGATAACGGCTGTGATTGAAACCTGTTTTTTATCATCATCAATCAGGTAATAAACGAGGAAATTCCTGACGGTCATTTTGCGTATTCCGTAAGAGTGCCATGGTTCTTCTTCCGTCAACGGAAATCGTTGCGGCATAAAATTCAAAGAGGTAATTTCTTTTTTCAGAAAAGCCGACCATAGCTTTGCCGTTTCAGGTTCAAGCAAATTGCGGGAAATATATGAAACCGTTTGCTGTATCTGCTCAACCGCCTGAGGCGTCAGTTTTACTTTGTATTCCATATTCAGATTTCCCCGTTGATTTTTGAAAAGGCTTCATCAACTGATATTGTCTGACCATTTTTTGCCTGCTTGTAACCTTTTTCCATAATCAGATTAAATTGGTCGTCAGTCATACTGTCCCTGACAGGAAATTGCGGAACAGTAAGTGAATATGGTACGCCGCCGGTCATAATAATCTGTCTGTATAAGGTATCTATAAGTACAGAAACCGGCAATCCGATTTTTTCAAGAATAGCTTCTGCCTGCTGTTTAATCTCAGGCTGTACACGAGCCGTTACATTTGCACTTTTTGTTGACATACAAAGCACCAACCTTTCTGTCCGTATTATAATATATTGTATAGCTGATTGCAATACAATATTCATATTTCACGGACTTTTTCACAAAATTTAATTTTAAAAAATTGCAGAAAAATTCAATATAATGTTGTAATATGGCGTTGTTTTATGATATTATAAAATTCAGACGGAAATTTTTGTTTCTGATGATTTTATATCCGAAAGGAACTAAAAAGTTATGAATAAAAAACGAAAAGCAAGTATCTTTGTACTTTTCAGTGTAATAATAACATTGATTATGGCGACGGGCATCTCAGTTAATGCCGAATATGACGAATACGGAAACTACTATGAACCGTCATCAGTCAGCGAGGAGGAAAGCAGTGAAATCTCTCTGTCATCAATAGATACTTCTGAGCTGACCTCAAAGGACTGGGAGAAAGTCGAAGAAAATCTTAACTCAACATTTCACACAAGTACTGACAAAAACAGTTCCGCAAGCACAAATGACGGCGACTTCAAAAGCATAAAGGATAATCTCGACACTTCCGATGATTCTAACGATACATGGGTATATCTGTTTATCGGACTTGTACTTATAACTGTCGGCGTTGCGGCTATCGTGCTTGTTATCGCTACAACAGTTCATACAAAACACTCAGCACACGCTGTCAAAGCTCAGCCTAAACATTCCGCAAACAACAAGTCGTCAGCAAATAATAACAATAAAAACCGACAAAAAAATAAAAATTGATTTTATCGGTTTTGTCTTTTTTCTTTCAAAGAAGTATCGAGAAATACGGTTGTGCTATAATCTTAACCGTAAAATATTCGGTATTTTGTATAAACTACATTCAAATTATCTTGAATCGGAGGAACGAAATCAGAATGAACAATCAAGAACTTTTGGAACTGAAAAAAACTGCCTGTAAAGTAAGACAATGGACTATTGAGGGAGTATTTAACGCAAAATCGGGTCACCCCGGTGGCTCGCTTTCTGCCGCTGATTTATTTACCTACCTCTATTTCAAAGAAATGAATGTCGATCCAAAAAATCCAAAGGATCCTTCCCGTGACCGTTTCGTACTGTCAAAGGGTCACTGCTGTCCCGGACTTTATGCCGCACTTGCACTCAAAGGATTTTTCCCGACAGACGAAATCAAATCACTCCGTCATATCGGTGCTATGTTACAGGGACACCCTGATATGAAGCACACACCCGGCATTGATATGAGCTCAGGCTCACTCGGACAGGGCATTTCAACCGCTTGCGGTATGGCTATGGCTGGAAAGCTCGACAACGCTTCTTACAGAGTATATACAATGCTCGGCGACGGCGAATGTGAGGAAGGTCAGGTCTGGGAGGCTTGTATGTTCGCTTCTCACCATAATCTTGACAATCTCTGCGTTATTGTTGACTTTAACGGCTTGCAGATTGACGGAAATGTAAACGAGGTTGCAGGTCTTGAACCGCTCGACAAGAAATTCGAGGCTTTCGGCTTTGAAGTTCTCAAAATCAACGGTAATGACTTTGAAGAAATCGAAACCGCACTCAACAAAGCAAAAACAATCAAAGGCAAACCAACCGCAATTATTGCCACAACAATCAAGGGCAAGGGCGTTTCATATATGGAAAATCAGGTAGGCTGGCACGGAAAAGCACCTAATGCAGAAGAGTATAAGGTAGCTATGGACGAGCTTAACGCACAGCTTAAAGCATTGGAGGCAGAAGAATAATGGCAGAAAATAAAAAAATCGCAACAAGAGAAAGTTTTGGTCTTGCACTCTGTGAGCTTGCAAAGGAACACTCTGATATAGTAGTTCTTGACGCCGACCTTGCAGCCGCAACAAAAACCGATATATTCAAAAAAGCATATCCTGACCGTTTCTTTGACTGCGGTATTGCCGAGGGCAATATGATAGGCGTTGCAGCCGGTCTTGCAGCCGCAGGAAAAGTTCCTTTTGCCGCATCATTCGCAATGTTCGCAACAGGCAGAGCTTACGAGCAGATAAGAAACTCTGTCGGCTATCCTCATCTTAATGTAAAAATTGCAGGTTCACACGCAGGTATCTCCGTCGGTGAGGACGGTGCAACACATCAGTGCTGTGAGGACATAGCCCTTATGAGAACAATTCCGGGTATGGTTATTCTTAACCCTGCCGACCACTACGAAATGACAGCCGCCGTAAAAGCCGCTTACGAATATAACGGTCCTGTATATATCAGACTTGGCCGTCTTGCAATCGACAGCTTTAACACCTCAGACGACTACAAATTTGAAATCGGCAAGGGCATAACACTCCACGAAGGCAATGATGTTACCGTTATTGCAACAGGTCTTGTTGTATATGAGGCTCTCAAAGCCGTTAAAGCACTTGAAGAAAAGGGCATTAACGCAAGACTTATCAATATGCACACAATCAAGCCTATTGACAAGGACATCATAATCAAAGCCGCAAAGGAAACAGGCAGAATAATCACCGTTGAGGAACACAACATCATCGGCGGACTCGGCGAGGCTGTATGCTCCGTAACAAGCGAAAACTGTCCTGTACCTGTAACAAGAATAGGTATTGAAGATACCTACGGTCACAGCGGTCCTGCACTCGGTCTTATCGAGGAATTCGGTCTTGACAGCAAGAGTCTTGCACAGCGTATCGAAAATATTGTAAAGAAATAATTTTCAAACTATAAAAAATCAATCCTCCTGCAAATTGCCTGAAACATTTGCGGGAGGATTTTTTATTCCTGTTTTACTTTGCAGAAAAATAATCCGGATAATCCTGAACCGGCACTTTTCGGCTTGGTTTTCCCTTTGCCATACCGATTATAAGTCCGACTGAGAACACCGCAAGAAAACAGGACACAATTATATATCCGCTTGTGCCGTAATCGTCGTTTATTTCATACGGATTATTCGGGTTGCACCTTATGGTGATTATGTCGCCTGTTCTGAGGTCACCCACACTACGCAATTCCTTTTTTGATGTATATTCCTTGCCGTCATATTCATATTTTAAATAAAGCTTACAGCTGCCGTGTCCCCCTTTGCCGTTAAAGCCTATTTTCATAATCACGGCATCAACAGGCACAAAGCTGTTATATTTTATTGTGTTGCCTATTCCCATATATGCCGTAAAAGCAAGAACCGCAAGACATACGGCGAGTATTATTCCCAATGTTTTCTTAGAAACATATATTTTTACATTTGACATAATATCATCTCCGAATATGATACATTAAGTATATTATACTGTCAGTATTATTTGTAGCGACTTAAAGTTAATATTTTCACCCGATATAAATTCAAAAATACGACAAACTATTTATATAATTATTATTGCAATTCTTCACTCAGTTTGTCAAGTGAACAGCAAATTGTTTTGTATTTGCTGTTGAAACTTGGCTGTTATTATGCTAAAATTTATTATACTGTTTTATCATAAAAAGCAAAAGGAATTTTATAAGGGGCGAAAAAATATGTGTGGATTATGTGGATTTACAGGCGAAATTGTTGACAGAGATAAAGTCCTTGAAAATATGACAGATGTTATCACTCACCGTGGTCCTGACAGCTTTGGCTACTATACGGACAGTCGTATTTCTATGGGATTTCGCCGACTCAGTATTATTGACCTTAACAGCGGTCATCAGCCGATTTACAACGAGGACAAAACTCTTGTGCTTATGTTCAACGGAGAAATTTACAACTATAAGGATTTGAGAAAAGAACTCATAGAACTCGGACACAAATTCTATACAAATACCGACTCTGAGGTTCTCGTGCACGCCTTTGAACAATGGGGCGAAAAAATGCTTAACAGACTTCGTGGTATGTTCGGTCTTGCAATATACAACACAAAAGACGGTTCACTTTTTATTGCAAGGGATTTCTTCGGCATAAAGCCTATGCATTATGCGGTAATTGACGGCGAACTTGTCTATGGTTCGGAGATAAAAAGTATTCTTGAATTCCCGAAATACAAAAAGAAATTCAACTACAAAGCACTCGACAATTATCTTTCATTCCAGTATGTTGTGCCGCCTGAAACATTCTTTGAGGGCATTTACTGCCTTTTGCCCGGACACTATATGTGGTTCAGGGACGGCAAGGTGACTACAACAAGATATTTTGAGGCTACATTTGAGCCTGATAAAAATCTTACTATCGAACAGGCTGTTGACAATATCGAAAACGCTTTTGAGGACTCCGTAAACGCACATAAAATCAGTGATGTTGAGGTCGGCTGTTTCCTTTCAAGCGGTGTTGATTCAAGCTATGTTTCAACATATTTTGCAGACCAAAAGACTTTTACCGTTGGTTTTGACTTCGGCGAAAAGTACAATGAAATAAGTTGGGCAGAAAATCTCTCAAAGGAAATCGGCGTTGAACACCACACTCACCTTATCGGTTCGGAAGAATTCTGGGACGCTGTTCCAAAGGTACAGTATCAGATGGATCAGCCGCTTGCAGACCCGTCCTGTATAGCCCTGTACTTTGTTTCAAAGCTTGCAAGTCAGTATGTAAAGGTTGTACTTTCGGGCGAGGGTGCCGACGAGCTGTTCGGCGGATATACCGTATATAACGAACCGCACGTATTCAAAACATATCAGAAAATCGTTCCCGAAAAAGTACGCTACGCACTTGCAAGAAAAGCTAAAAAATGGCCGCACATCAAAGGCAGAGGCTACATTATGCGTGGTGCAAGAAAAACCGAGGATAAATTCATCGGCAATGCGTTTATGTATGACGATGAAGAAAAGAAGCTCCTCCTCAAAGACAACTCCATTGTTACACGTCCTCAGGATTTGTGCAAAAAATACTACGACCGTGTAAAGAACTATGACGACGAAACAAAAATGCAGTATCTTGACATAAATCTCTGGATGGTCGGCGACATACTCCTTAAAGCTGACCGTATGAGTATGGCAAACTCTCTTGAACTGCGTGTTCCGTTCCTTGACAAAAAGGTATTTGAGGTTGCCCGTACTATTCCTACAAAATACCGTATTGCACACGGCACAACAAAATATGCAATGCGTCAGGCGGCTCTGCGTCATCTTCCAAAGGCAACAGCCGAAAAGAAAAAACTTGGTTTCCCTGTTCCTACAAGAGTATGGCTGAGAGATGAAAAATACTACAATGTAGTCAAAGAGATGTTCAAGTCACCGACAGCCGAAAAATTCTTTAACACAGACCTGCTCGTTTCATATCTTGATGAGCATTTCCAGAACAAAGAGGACAACAGCCGTAAGGTCTGGACAATCTATGTTTTCCTTGTATGGTACAACATTTTCTTTGGCGATGATGACAAAATCAACCGTCCGAAAGATGTTGCAACCCCGTCAAACGAACTTTAAACACAAAACGGAAAGTCTTGACAAAGGCTTTCCGTTTTATTTTATACTATTTTTTCAAAAACCATTGTTGCCTGTATTCTGTCGCCGCCCATCAATCCTTTACTGCCACCGTTAGCCGTAGTTATAGTATGTAATCTGTAACCCTGACTTGCCTGTTGGTTGATGACTCTTTCAAGCTCCGAAAGATTGCCCGAACCGGTACCCCAGAACTGTTCTTTAAGTACAACCTGAAGTACAACATACTGATAAGCATTTCCTGACGCTTTATAAACAGTTGAACTGTTTTGTATATTGTTATACATATCCATAAATAGCACTCTCCTAAAAATATTTCGTTTGATTTTATTGTATTTAACAATATATATTTTGTCAAGTAAATGTGTTAATGGCTTATGTAAAAAACGGAAAGTCTTAAACAAGGCTTTCCGTTTTTATGTATTTATGGACTTTTTAAAGTTGTATATGATTTCAAATACGCTCTTTTTTGGAAGAATTTAATACTTTTATTGACACAAGCGACTCAATAACCAAAAACGCTATGCCGATTAAAACCATAATTATACACATTCCGGCTTTATTATCAACAAGGAATGTATTAAGACAGCTTAAAAACTTCTCGATGTCATTGTTAAATCCGATTATCTGTACCAACACAAAAATCAATCCTGCAATTACAGCCTCAACAATCAGCAAAATAACTTCATAAATTTCTCTTGATTCTATTTTTCCTACAAAAGACACAAACAAAAGATTTGCTCCGCCTACAAGTCCAAGCATAATCATTGCAAAAATAATATGCATCTGATACAGCTTTGTTAAATCTATAATCGCTTTGATTTCTTCAATCTGACACAATGAAAAATTCATACTTATCAAAACAAATATTATGCTTATAACTGACGAAACTGCAAGAACCAGAAAACAGGTTATATTTCTTGCAATAATATACTCCCGTCTGCGAATAGGCATACAGCCATAGAAAAATCCCATATTTGACTTACTTTCAACAGCGAAAACAGCCGAAACAACCGCCGTTGCACCTACCGCAAACAAACCAAGCAAAATCGGGGTAAAAAGGAACAAACAGGCTATACCTGCCGCAATCATTCCGACGGTCATTATAATAAGTGATTTTCTGCACATCACTAAATCCATCTTTACTATTTTAAGGATTGTACTCATAATCTGCTGTCCCTTTCCGTATAAATTAAAATATCGTCAATCTTTGCATTTTCAAGGCTGAACTGCGATTTATCAATTTTATCACAATTATCTTTATCTATAATTGCCTCAAAGCTGTCATCATATTTTCTTATTCCGACAAGTTTACTGCGGAACGATTCGGGGATTTTTCTGTAATCACCCTTAATGATAAAATATTTACTCAGCAAAGTATCCTTTTCGCCCGAATAAAATATCTTGCCGTTACTTATGATTGTAATAAAATCGGCAATCTTCTCTAAATCTGAGCTTATATGTGTGGAAAACAAAACACTGTTTTCGCCGTCCCCGATATAGTCCATAAGTATGTCCATAAGCTCATCTCTCGCTACCGGGTCAAGTCCCGAGGTCGGCTCATCAAGCACAAGAAGCTTGGCATTATGCGAAAGTGCTACGGCAAGCTGAAGCTTTACGCCCATACCACGACTTAATTCCGATACCTTTTTATCTTTTGAAAGGCTGAATTTTTTGAGTAATGAATAATATGTATCACTGTTCCAGTTATCGTAAAAACTTCCTACATATTTATCTATTTGTTTCAAAGTAAACGATACAGGGAAAAACGGATTATCAACAACAACACCCTCAGACTGTTTTACGGCAATTTCATCAAGACGGTTATCCTTTCCATCGATAAGTATTTTGCCGCTAAAATTTGTTATGTTCAGGATACTTTTAATTGTTGTCGATTTTCCAGCACCGTTTTTCCTACCAAGCCCATAATATATCCTTTCGGCAGATGAAACGATACATTATCAAGTTTAAAGTCACTATATTCCTTACATAAATTGCTTACAGACAACGCCATTCTTTATTCCTCCTGTTTCAACAGATTTTGTAATATGTCTGTCAGTTCCTTTTCGCTTATTCCCGCTTTTTTGCTTATCTCAATAGCCCTGTCAAAATGGTCTTCTATCTGCTCCAGCATTTTTTCACGGACAACCTTGTTGCTGCGTTCTGAAACATAATATCCCTTGCCCTGTACGGCTTTGATGTAACCTGTGGTTTCCAGTTCGTTATATGCCTTTGTTGTCGTAATAACGCTGACTTTAAGATTTTTAGCAAGACCTCTTATTGACGGCAGACATTCTCCCTCTTTCAGTTCGCCTGATATAATTGCATCTAAAATCTGATTTTTTATCTGGTCATAAATAGGCTCACTGCTGTTATTCTTAATAACTATTACCATTTGTACCTCCTGCTATTAACTGTATATATCCTAACATATACAGTTAATTGTGTCAATATAAAATTTCGGATTTTTGAATAAATTTATTATACTATAAGTATTATAAATTTTATACTTATAGTAAAAATCAAATCAGCGGCTACTAAAATTCAAATAGTAACCGCTGATTTTCGTTTCATAAAACCGCAAAAAATGTCATAAACATAATTTTAATGTCATAAAAGAAATTAAATCTCTGTATATATTCAAGATTGTACTTCATCTTTTGAGGAAGTACAATATTCACATAAACATCGTCGGTATCATCTGCACCGCTGAGGAGTTTTTCTTCATCTTTGAATTTAATGCTTGCAAGAGATGTAATACCTGCCGGCATAAGAAGCGTTGCCATCATTTCGTCGGTATAGCGGTCAACATATTTCTGAACCTCAGGTCTTGTTCCTACAAAACTCATATCGCCCTTCAAAACATTAAAAAGCTGCGGCAGTTCGTCCAGACGGCATTTACGCAAAAATTTTCCTGCTTTTGTAATACGGCTGTCGTTGCTTACCGTTACCTGTGTTCCAAGCTGTTCGGCATTTGATACCATTGTTCTGAATTTTATGATATTGAACACCCTGCCGTATTTTGTAACACGCTTTTGCAGAAAGAAAACATTTCCCTTTGAGTCGCATTTAATCCATACCGCAATTATAAGCATAAACGGCAACGCTATAACCGTCAGAATAAGTGCGATTATTATATCAAAAATTCTTTTTATTGCAAGGCTTGCCGTCCTGTGTGCAAGAATATCATAATACGGCTTTACGCTGTCATTTTTGAATTTTTCGGGCAGATTATCCCACTTTTTCATAATACATTCACCCTGCACTCAGACTGCGGCTGTTTCTTTTTCGTCTGAATTTTCTTTTGTTTCAGTCTTTGGTAAATCATCACCAACCGACTGAGTTTCTTTTTTGAGCTGTTCTTTTGCAACCGCAAGCATAAGTTTAATACGGTTTTCCTGATTAACCCTCGGTGCACCGGGGTCATAGTCTATTGCAACAATATTTGCGTTGTCATAGATATGCTTGATTTCTCTTATCATACCTTTTCCGCATATATGATTAGGCAGACAGCCAAAAGGCTGTGCACATACGATATTTTCAAAGCCGCTTTCAACAAGTTCAAGCATTTCACCCGTAAGCAGCCAACCCTCGCCCATCTTTGTGCCGTAGCCGATTACACCCTTTGTCAGCTCTTTTACATGGTCATATCGTGCAGGCGGCTGAAAACCGAATTTCAGCTGACTGTTTGTAACCAACTCTTCAAGCTGTTTGATATAATTCATCAGCTTGTTAAGAACGGTATATTTAACGATGTTTCCGCCGTATAGCTTGTGGTCTTCAAGGCGGTTGTCGATTTTGAACATAATAAATCCGATAAGTCCCGGTACATTGACCTGACAATCCTGTTCATAAAGGAATTTTTCAAGATTATTGTTTCCGAGCGGCGAATATTTGACATAAATTTCACCTACAACGCCGACCTTAACTTTCGGTACTTTCTTTATCGGAATCTGCGAATAATCCTTTGCAATTTCGTCAAGCTTTTCCGACAGCTCTTTCAGCTTAAAGCCGTGTCCCGATATAAGAGTGTCGCTGAGTTTTTTTGTCCATTTGTCAATGAGTGCCTGACTGTCGCCCTTATAAATTTCATAAGGCTTAACCTGATTGTCAAGCGACATAAGCATATCACCGTAAAGACCTGCTGCGGCAATACGTCTTAAAAGCGGCAATGAAATAGTAAAGCCGCTGTTACTTTCAAGTCCCGACATATTAAGCGATATTACGGGAACATTCGGAAATCCTGCTTTTACAAGTGCTTTTCTCAGCAGATGAATATAGTTTGACGCACGACAGCCGCCGCCCGACTGAGTAATCATAAGGGCAGTTTTGTTGACATCATACTTTCCGCTTTGAAGTGCGTGTATAAACTGACCTATAACAAGAATTGCCGGATAACAGGTATCGTTATGTACATACTTCAAACCGACCTGTGCAATTTCGGGGCCGTTTGTTTTCAGCAGTTCAACATTATAGCCGTAATATTTCAGAACATTTGTTATAATACTGAAATGCAGTTCCGCCATCATAGGCAACAAAATTTTGTAGCCCTCATCTTTCATCTGCTTTGTAAACATCAGTCTTCCGTTTTTATCATATACCAAATCAGCCATTATTATCCCTCCCGGCGGCAAGCTGCCGCTCCCGATTTGCGTTCAAAGTTATTGTTACCATTAATTTCTTGTCCGCACCATTAGTTATTGTTATCATTTCACGCAACCACTAACTATTACAACAAACTAAAATCCAACGCACAGACTTATTGTCACAACAACTCCTAACTCCTAACTCCTAACTAAATTAAGTTGTTGCGAGCAGACTGCGGAGTCTGATTTTTACGGCACCGAGGTTTGTAATTTCGTCAATTTTAATCTGTGTGTAAATTTTACCGTTTCTTTCAAGAATCGCACGGACCTCGTCGGTTGTAATTGCGTCAATTCCGCAGCCGAATGACACAAGCTGTACAAGGTTCATATTGTCGTGTTTGCTGACATAATCAGCGGCGGCATACATTCTTGAATGATAAGTCCACTGGTTGAGAACACCCGTCAGAAATTTTTGTTCGTGACAGCTTACGACATCTTCCGAAACAATAGCAACATCAAAGCTTGAAATCAGCTTGTCAATGCCGTGATTTATTTCGGGGTCTGCGTGATAAGGACGACCGGCAAGAACAATAATTCTTTTTCCCTCTTTTTCGGCTCTTGCAATAATGTCATCACCATAGGCTCTGACTTTTTCAAGATAATTGTCGTTTTCGGCATAAGCCGCTTTTGCCGCCGCCTTTACATCTTTGAGGGTTATTCCGTCAAAATACTTTTGAAGTTCAACACATATCTTTTTCGGAAAATCTTTCGGTCTGTGTATTCCGACAAACTCCGAGAAAAACTTAACCTTGCTGATGTCACGCATATTTGCCTTGATAACCTCAGGATAATATGCAACAACAGGACAGTTGTAATGATTGTCACCGAGATGTTCATCAAAGTTATATGACATACAAGGGTAGAATATCGTATCAATTCCGTTGTCGATAAGCCACTGAATATGACCGTGCATAAGCTTTGCAGGGAAACATACGGTATCCGACGGAATTGTCTGCTGACCGTGAAGATATATTTTTCTTGTGGACAGCGGCGAGGTTACAACCTCAAAACCGAGCTTTGTGAGGAATGTATGCCAGAATGGCAAAAGCTCATACATATTAAGTCCCATAGGAATACCGATTTTTCCTCTGGAACCCTTTTGCGGCTTGTATTCCTGCAATAATTTCAGCTTGTACTGATAGATGTTAAAGCTGTCGTCGGGGGCTTTTTTCGTAACAGGGCGTTCACAGCGGTTTCCGGCAATAAATTTGCGTCCGTCACTGAATGTATTGATTGTAAGACGACAGTTATTACTGCAACCGCCGCAATTTACGGATTTTATTTCGTGCTTGAATTCTGCAAGCTGTTCCGTGTCAAGAATTGTGGATTTCGATTTTACGTCATAAAGCGACTGTGCATAAAGTGCTGCACCGTAAGCACCCATAAGTCCCGAAATATCAGGACGGATAACGTCAGTACCCATTTCCTGTTCAAACGCACGGAGTACAGCGTCATTGAGGAATGTTCCGCCCTGAACGACAATTCTTTTGCCGAGTTCGTCAGGACTCGAAACACGGATAACCTTATAAAGTGCATTTTTTACAACACTGAGGCACAAGCCTGCGGAAATATCCTCTATTGTTGCACCGTCCTTCTGTGCCTGTTTTACCGAGGAATTCATAAATACCGTACAGCGTGAACCGAGGTCAACAGGCTGTTTTGCAAGCAGTCCCATCTTTGAAAATTCTTCTGCGGAATAACCGAGAGCGTTTGCAAAGGTCTGCAAAAACGAACCACAACCCGACGAACACGCTTCGTTAAGAAATATATTGTCGATAGCACCGTTGTGAATTTTAAAGCACTTAATATCCTGACCGCCGATGTCGATAACAAATTCAACATCGGGCATAAATTTCTTTGCCGCCGTAAGATGTGCTATTGTTTCAACAACACCGACATCAACGCCAAAAGCATTTTTGATAATTTCCTCTCCGTATCCCGTTACGGCAGAGCTGTTGATTTTTATATCGGGATTTATTTCATAAATATGTAAAAGAAAGTCCTTTACAATAGGAACAGGATTGCCGCTGTTCGGCAGATATTCCGAGTAAAGCAATGTTCCGTCGCTGTCGGCAACGACTCCCTTTACGGTTGTAGAGCCTGCGTCAATGCCGACAAAAGCCTCGCCCTTAAAGCCTTTAAGCTCGCCCTTTTTAACTTTTGCACGGCTGTGTCTTTCACGGAATTTATCAAGCTCCTGCTGATTGTTAAACAGCGGCTTGTTGAACGCAAAGTTACCGGTACCTCTGTAAACCTCGATTTTTTGTATAGCATTGTCGAAGTCAACCGACTTTTCCGCACAAAGAGCCGCACCCATAGCGACATAATAAAGTGAATTTTCGGGGCATATTCCCTGTGTTTTCAGCGTCTTGTCAAAATCAAGCCTTAACTGCGGAATAAATGTCAGAGGGCCGCCGAGATAGACAATCTTGCCCTTTATTTCACGTCCCTGAGCAAGTCCTGCAATAGTCTGGTTTACAACAGCCATAAAAATACTTGCGGCAATATCCGTCTTTTTCGCCCCCTGATTTAACAGCGGCTGAATATCCGTTTTTGCAAAAACACCGCAGCGTGATGCGATTGTATATATTTTTTCGTGCTGCTCCGCAAGTCCGTTCAGCTCCTCAATCGGAACATTC
>JBJEOP010000137.1:0-5828 GCA_051880775.1 Acutalibacteraceae bacterium | reverse complement strand
CTGTGCCGATAGGAAAAAACGAACATGGTATTGTTGACCTTGATCTGTATGAGAAGGCTGACGGTCCTCATATGCTTGTTGCCGGTACAACGGGTTCAGGTAAATCCGAAACGATTATTACATATCTTATCGGTCTTTGTATGAAATATTCCCCGACATATCTGAATCTTATGCTTGTGGATATGAAAGGCGGCGGTTTTTCTAACCGTTTGAGAACCTTGCCGCATTGTGTAGGCGTAGTAGATGATACTGCCGGAGAGAGCGAGGGTATATCTGCCGTTTATATGTTAAGGCGTTTTCTTGAAGTGCTTAATGCAGAAATAAAACGCAGAAAAATATTACTAAATGACTTTGGAGTTGACAATGTTGATGCATATATTCGTGCGGAAAGAGTCATAAGCAGAATTCTTGGCGGCGATGATGATCCCGATCTTATCAAGGCACTGAACAAGGTACAGATTGCAAGATTAAATAAGTTCAGGGAAACAGGAACAAAGCCGGAAAGCTTGTCGCATTTGGTTTTGGTGGTTGATGAATTTACTGAGTTGAAAAGATTCAGCAGCGAAAGTGATGATATAGATTTTATAGCTGAGATAACAACAATTGCAAGAGTCGGACGAACCCTCGGTTTTCATATCATATTGGTATCACAGAATATAGAGGGTGCCATCACAGAAGATATCCGTATAAACTCAAAATCCAGAATATGTTTAAAAGTTGCAACAAGAACGGCGTCAAAAGAAATGCTTGACGGTCGTACTGATGCCGCCTCACCAACAATGCCGGGCAACGGTCGTGCATATCTTCTGGTGGGCACAGGCAGCAAATTTGTTTATTTCCAGTCGGCATATACCGGTGCAAATAAAGACGAAAAAATTGAACCGGTTGTATCTGTGACAAAGGTTAATGCCTGTGGAAATCATGACAGGGATTTTTATGTATCAACACGCAATAACGACAGGGTCAGAACTGCATCGAAAAATGTCAAGGAACACGACACCCAGTTGAGTTACATTGTTAAAACAATAGAAAACATAAAATCCAAGAATATGGACGAGTGTATTTACAGGACTCCAAGAGTGATATTCAAAGAGCCGCTTAAATCAAATTATGCCGATCTGACGGAATGGAGGTAATTCAGAATGATAAAAAAGGAAATGCTGTGTGTAATCGGGCATCAGGATATTCCTGTCATACAGGAACAGCCGGATTTTATTGTGGATTTACTCCAAACAAATATTATACTTTTCGGATCGACTATGAGCGGAAAAACAAATCTCATAAAACTTCTTATTACAATTTTGCACAAACAGTACCGTGAAACAGATGAACAGATATTTATTCTGGATTTCGGAGGAGCTTTGGCTGAGTTTGAAAATTTGCCTTTAGTTGCAGCGTATTTTGATAATTCTAATGAGGAATATGTAAAGCGTGTTTTTAAGCTGGTTGAAGATCGTTTAAAGGAGAATATATCAGTACTAAAAGGAAAAAACTATATTTCCTGTGAAGATAAACAGCCTGTACATACAACCTTATTTATTGATAATGTCAATGCTTTTCTTGATGAACCACGGTATTCAGTCTATCAGGAAAAACTGGCAAAGCTTTGCCGTGACGGTTTGTCAAAGGGTATAACAATAGTTATGACTGCCGGTTCAACAAAGGGTACTATGTCATATCTGAGCAGCTTTAAGCAGAAGATTGCGTTGGAAATGCCCGAAGACAGTTATTCAGACATTTTCAGCCATAAGGTTATCCCTGTTGGCAATAACGCCGGACACGGCTATGCAAATGTTACAGTTATTCCAAAAGATATAAAGTCAACATTTCCTATCCAGACAGCTTATGAATTACAGCTGAACAAGGCTGACAATATAAACGAACCACAATTTTCGGAAAATATCAAAAAATATTTCGGCGACAGAAGTGTAAAAAAATATAAACGGTTCCCCGATGTTCTTACAGAAAAGGAATACAGGAAGTTTGCTGACGAGAACAATATTAAGGACACTGATGACGGCTTGTACAGTTCGTCGCCTTTGGGGTTGGATTATACCGAGTGCAAACCCTATAAAGTTGATTTTGACACAACAAAGGTAATAGCGATATACGGCAAAAAGGAATTTGGTAAAACAAATTTGCTCAGACTGTTAGTGAAAAAGTTTCTTAGAGATGAAAACTATAATTTTGTTTTTTTTGATGACGGAAGAGAACAGCTGAAAAAATATCTGTCGGACGAATTGCCGCAGGGAAGCAGGAATGTTCATATTCAGGGTTATCGTGAAGAACATATCAAAAACAGAAACGGTGCGAGTGTTCCTGTTAAGTTATCGCCGATTCAGCAATTTATAAAACACATTCACGAGTATTATATGGATCTGAGCGGCATAAGACGAATGGGAAATCTCGTTATGAATGATATTTTTGGTGCCGGTACAGTTATTGATTCAAATGCGTCTGTAAGCGTTAAGAAAAATACGGTTTTTGTCCTTCAAAGTAAATTTCTGTATGTGAATTCGCCGGCGGCAAAAGTGTTTATGGAGATTATTTTGCCGTCGCTTGCGGCAGTTGCCGAGGAAAATAACTGGGTTTTCATTTTCTCGGATGTAAAAAATTTAAGTGACAGTGACAGCAGAGATAACTTTAATTCCAGCATAGAAACCGCTTTTCTTCTCGATAATATAGCAGAGTTCGTTTCGGAAAGAGGTCAAAAGTCTGTATTTGCAAATATGGATGTCAAGAGTCTGAAAGAAGAATATGCACATTGTGAAAAAGGCGACGGTTATGTATATTCTATTGAGAAAGACGATCTGAGAAAACTTAAATTCATAAAAGAGGACAGTGAATGATTATGGGCGAATTTAAACGGGCAGATATAGGAAAACTTGAAAAATTTGTGTCGGACAGTCAGGAAGCAATTAAAGAATTCGGTGACATCAGAAATGATTTTGACAGTATAAACCAAACACTTCTGGGTAACTGGGAAGGTAACGGACAAAAAGAATACAAAAAAGTTTCTGATCACATTACCGAGCAGGTCGGAAATATAAAGGACATTCTGGATACCATCAACAATCAGGTGCTGAAAGATGTAATAGACAAATACAATGCGGTTGACAAGGATTTGGCGGAATATAACCGCAGCGGCGGCAATCCAAGTAAGGAAGGGTGAGTGTATTGTCTGAAAATAAGACCGGAATTTTCGGGGCAATCAAAGAAGAAGATAAAAGCAGGAATTATGATAATATTCCGTCTGTTGCCGAAAACGATCCGAATACAATTTATAATCTCTTATTTAAAGATTATGACGAGGAGAATAACAAAAAATGAGCCATACAATAAAAGGCACTGATTTTGATTATCGTATAGACACAGAATACGGAATAAACCATGACGGATTTATTGCTGAGGGTACTGAAAGTATAGTATTCAAAGGGATTAAGTACGGAAACGACCTGAGATATTCCTGTGCATTGAAATTCAAGCCGAAATCAAGACTCAGTGACTTTATGAAAAGAGAATATAAAATACTGGAATCCATGCAGACTTGCCGTTCTGTTGTTCGTGTGCTGGATGTTATAGAGGATCTTGGCGATTTTTCTATGCCTTATGGCGATGGAGAAATATCAGGACAAAACTGTTTTTGTGTTGTTGAAGAATATATAGACGGAGATTCTTTGCAGGATTATTGTATAAAGCAGTGGTTTGAATATAACAATGACACACACAGATGGGTGCGTAATTCTACCCCATATACATATCGTGAAATTGTAAAATATCAGAATCAGATAGTTCAGTTTATGATAAATCTCTGCGAGATTATGAAGTTTGTTTCCAACATAAACGCCGGCAACGGTAAGACTGATCCAAACAAACCTGTTATACTTCACTGCGACATAAAGCCTGAAAATATTATGGTTACAAAGCACGGTAAAGAGCTTGTGCTTATTGATTTCGGACGGTCACAGGAACTTACTGACAGCAGAACTTATCAGCATTACAGTGATAAAGAAAATAAAACATTTGATGCCGACTATGGAGAAAAGCAGTGGCAGGATATAGGCAAGGATAATTTTTATGCCTATGGAACTGTTGGCTATGCTGCTCCGGAATGTTATGCTGACCAGTCAAAACGGGTTACAAAATCTTATGGAACCCTTTTTCCTTTTATAGCACAGAAAAAGGCTCTGCAACATGGTCTTATATCTGTCGAAAGCGACATATTTGGCTTTGGTGCCACTTTCTGGGAATGTCTTTCGATTTATGAAATAGGAACGGATATTCTGAACAAGGCAAAAAATCCAAGCAGTACAAGTTTTTTTAATAAAGCAATAACAGCGAAGTACGAAGATGATATCCACAAAGGAATAGTTGAAGAATACTGTGACCGAGATTTTCGCAATATTGACAGTGCATATCACGAATCGCTCGAAATGATTCTGAAAAAATGTACGAGAACAAGAGAATTCGGATTTCAGGATCCTGACAATACACCGAATCAATTTTATCATAACTTTCAAAGTCTTCAAAACGATATAGAGAGAGCAAGAGATACAATTCCTTCTCTGGACAGAAAATCTGACCCGCTTGTGCGTCAGATGATAGGAGTATCCGGATTTTGCAGTTCTTTGACAATATGTTTTTTGGTTTTGTTTCTTATGATAACTTTCTTTTCAAATTCAATAGCCTGGGACAAATGGAATAATCTGAAAGACAATTATACGGATAACCAGAAGATTACGCTGAGAAATGTATCACAGGAAATGCTGAAAGTGCCTTTTGAAAATAATAAACTCGGCAATTTTGAAGAGGTATTGAATTTTATGTATGGCGGTAGTCCGAATGATGATGTTATAGATGCAGATGAGGCTGAAATACTCACTGACCTTATTACCGAATATATTCCTGATGAATCAAAAAGAGGGGAATATATTGATTCTATAATGACACACCCGAAAAGTGATAATCTGGACAGTATTTCAAAAAGCGTTTATAAGGTTAATCTTTCTGAAAATGTGATAAGCGTGGGCTATGAATTGGCAAAAGCAATTTCACAGGTTAATGACGCTGACGACAATGAAGGTGAAAAGCTGATTCCGGCATATAAAGCATTGTGTCAATATAAAAATATTCCGAACTATAAAACGGCAATATCAAAGCTTGCGGCAAAACTTATGACGGGTAAAAAAATAGATACGATAGCGTCCGAAATGAATCTTGACAGAGAAGATGTACGCAGTACTCTTAAAAAGATGCTTTGACATCAGGAGGTGAATAATAATGCCTATACTGACAAGCGAAGAAGAAAAACAGATAGCCACTCAAAAGGCTGAAATGAAAAGCACTTTGAGCAAATTCAAATCCGACTATTTATCTTCTTTATTTTTAGGAATAAAAGTCGGTGGAGTTTCTCTTGCGTTTCTTGTATTGATATACTTTATAGCTAAGTACATTTTCAGTTGGGATTTGTTTTACGAAACAGATTTGAATTATTCAGCTATATTTATGTTGATTGCGGCAATATTTTTTGCGGTTGTGATACTGTGTATAATCGTTGCTGTCATTTTGTTTAACACAAAACACAGAAGAAATACCAAATACTAAATAATATGTGAGGGTAATATGAACACAAAAAAATTGTTAATACTGAATCGCATATCCGGCGGCAGTTTTTTGGTTTCGTCACTTTGTCTGCTCGTTATTCCGTTTCTGGATATAAGCAACGGTATGACATTGTTGGCTTATATAACAGCTTCTGTCTTTTGGGCAGGACTGTTGGCGGGTGTTATAATGCAACTTTGTTTGTATGTAAAGTGTAAGAAGATAAG
>JBJEOP010000136.1:0-30958 GCA_051880775.1 Acutalibacteraceae bacterium | reverse complement strand
TAGTAACATCACTTTTTGACCAGTTATCAACAAGAATATTGAGTATCTCGTTTTCCCGAACCATATCAGGAGTATAATGGTACAGTTCAAAAAGCGTAACCATTGACGGAACATTACCGTTTTCAGCAATTCGACGGTAATAAATGGCACTCAATCGTCTGAAAGAGTTTTCGTAGTCATTTTGTATTCTTACACCGTTTGCCTTGCTTTTATCATAAAAAACATATTCATTCCTGAATTTTTTATAGTCAATGAGGTTTTCGATATTGCTCGTTTTATCTTTTCTTGCCCCGCCGGATTTACTCAGACTATTGAGCGTTTCTCTTGACAGTACATTGTACCTGCTGCTCAGCTTTGCGTCAGATTCCGTATCGTCAGTCACTTCTATGATATTTCCGCAATATCTTGGCAGTTGTGCAAGATTTCTGCACGCAAATATAAATGTAAGACCGTTATTATTGATATAAGGCTGTCCTTCAACAGGCGGTTTAGGAAGATACTTTGAAAAACCTGTTTCTTTTATGTCATAATCATCAAATATGACGCATACTATCTGAGTAAACTGTTCGTCCTTTGATTGATTTTCATCTTCATCATTCGATTCTTTGGTACGCTCACTCATTATGGATTGCAGCTTTCCGAATGCAACAGCGGCACTGTCCTTGTCAAATACAAACTGAGATGCGTTCTCAAAAAGCTCATTAGTATGCGGAAGATTTTTGTAGTTTTTTATTTTTTCATTTCTGACAGTTTCATTATCTTCTTTGTCAAAGAAAAAAACAAATTGAAGATCCTCCGGAGTATGATAATAAGACAGCTCAAACACCATATGCTCTATAAAATTTTCGGAATATCTGTATTCTTTTTCGATTATTCCTAATGCACCGCAATTTTTCAGATCAAGGAGCAGCGGCGGAAGTTCACCTTCCTGTTCAGCGTTTAAATAACGGAATGTTTTGCTTGACAAATTATAAGCAAGGTCAATCAGAAGTCCGTCAGTCGATTTTGATACTGTATCTGTGTCAGTGCTATGTTTTTTCTTTTTATTTTTTGGCAGAATTATCTCTATCCGGCGGTTTTCGTCGTCCTTATGTATCACATAACCTATATCATAAAAAATCTGGTCTTTCTTTTCGTTTTTTATTTCAAACATAGGTTCAACCTGTTTGGATTTTCCGAGTGAAAGTTTCAGAAAATCGGAATCGTTCTGTGACCTTGCAAAAACTGCTCTGTCAAGAACTGCTGTATTTCTGAACAATTCATCAATAGTCGGATATGTCGTACATAAATAGTTAATATCACTTTTCTGCCAGTCAATAATTCTGTCCCATATTCTTGTCAGGTATTTTTCATAGTTATCTTTCCATTCTTCAATGGATTGTTCATTGTCCTTACCCTGCTTGATATAGTTATATGTCTGTGTAACCATTGTCGAAACAGAGGTAGTCATCATCATTGCAAGCATCGAAAAACCCGTTGCATCATCTCTGAACATAGCAAGAAGTGCACGACCTGCAAACAGGGTACCCATTGAAATAACCGTCGGAATAATAATATCAAGATACCTGCGTTTTTGCTTGCCCGGCATTTCTCCCGGTGGAATAATATCAATTACAGACGGTTCGGCAACGGCTATCCTGCGGGTACTGATGTTATATTCCAGCTTGGACTTATCACACAGGGCAGGCATATTATATTTTGGGAACAGAGGTTTCAGTCGGACTTTTGTTGAGCTTGGGATAAGAACACAGCTTGTTGTTACTATTCCGAGTTCATAAAGCTTCATATCCATACAATCTCTGACATTTACGAATTTTAATTCATCTTTTGCACGGTACTGAATAACAAGCTGGGTATTAAACTTTATATATGATCTGAAAATTTCAAAATGCTCTCTGTCGTTCGTTTTCAGACCGTAATATAACGCTTCAAGCAACGCTTTGAGAGTTATATCCTTTTGCATCAGCAAGGTCAGTTCATAGTTGTCTATCTGAAACATAACCGTCAAAAGCAACTCATTGTTTTTCATTTTAAAAGTTCCCCCTTATGAATTATTCAACTGTTTACCCTCATTTAAAGCGATATTCATAATATCAGAGTTATCAGGAATTGCGGTCATTATTTTGTAAATATTTCTTGGTTTCTCTATAATCGGTAAGTTTATTTTTACTGACTCTCCATATGGAACATTCACATTTTGAAAAGTTAATGGCTCAATATTTATTTCTGTTTTAGGCTGTACATTATTTACCGTAACATACCGCATATTGCTGAAAAAATTTGTAAAAAATTCATCTGTACTTATTGCCGTTTCTGTTCTTTCCACTGTATCAGGCGAAACCACATCAGGTAATTTTTTCACCTTGATTTCATCAAAAGCCGAACTGTCAAACGCCAAGTTCAAATCAGATACCGACGGCATACCAACTGCAAAATCAATATCTGACATCACGATATTTTCTGTCGGAATTTCTGTTTTCTGTGGAACATTAACCTTATCAATGTTTATATTTATGTCAGCCTTTGACTGTATATTATCCACCGTATCAGGCAAAACAATTTCAGACTTATTATTTTCTTCAAATTTCGGAACAGTACAGTTTAAAGTTACTTCTGTGTTTTCAGGAGCAACTGACAAAAGCCCGAAATTCATTGTTTTAAATACATCTGAAATCGAACTATTATCCACAATATTTATATTCTCAGTATTGACCGACAAAGCGTCTGTATTTATTTCATCAAAAACGGTCAAGTCTATATTATTATCAATACCGTTAAAATTCTCGGGTAATGATATTATTTTCGTATTTAATGTATCAGTATTTTCTGATTCAATACTGATTTTAAGTTCTGGTGTATTTAGTTCAACATTTATACGGTCAGTAAAAATGTTGTCGAATTTTTCATCTTTAATTGACACATTGTATTTAAATGCATACTCAGGAAATTTTATATTTGTTGTGTGTATATCACTCAATTTCCGGACATAAACATTTCTGTCAAAATTGAATGATTCGTCCGGTACATCTACATTATTTTCAAAAATATCTTTGAAAACATCTTTGTCTGCTGCCGCTTGAAGTACCGGAACATCCGACGATATATCGAATTTTTCAAGCTGCACATCGCTTAATAGTTCGCTGTTTATTCCAGGATTTACATTTTGCATTTTGTCAGGAACAGTAATATTGTCATTTACTATTCTGTCAAACGCATTTTTATCTATATTAACCTCTAAGTTGTTTGCACTCTCAGGGATTTTGGCGTTCAGATTAAATACCCCGTTGGAAAAATCACTGTCAATCGACGGAACATAGTCGATTTTTCCCTGTTCAACCGATATATCTGCGGGTGTACTAATGGTGAACTTTTCATAGGTCTGTTCAAATTTTATACTTCTGTCTGATATTGGCGGATTCGGCACCTCTACATTACTTGGGGGAAGATTTGTCTTTTCTTCTTTGAGTTTCTTCATTTTCTCATTTTTGGTGTCTTCAAGCCATGAAATCAGCATATGTCTTTGATGTGCCTTGATATGTGCATCATAATAAGTTAACTCTCTGTCCTCCATAATATTCCCTCCAAAAAATACAGCGGCACAGTCTATGCACAGTAAACAAACATAGATCTGTGCCGTCATATTATTATGTAATGATTGTAATTATCCCTGACCCCCTGTTCTGATTGCATCAGCAAGTTTCTGGTCACTTTCATCAATAACATCTCTGTTTTTTGAAAGAAGCTCTTTGAGTCCGTCCACAAGGCTTGGAATCTGCTTTTCTACAAAATATGCAAGTGTACCGTCAACCTCAGAACCGCTGGCACCTATTTTCTTTTCCATAAGAGCGTCCTTTGTGTCGCCCTCAAAGGTTGAAAGAGCTGCTGTAAGTTCAGATATAAAACCCGAACCTTTGGTTTTGAACTCCTTACTAATTGTTTCAATGCTTGTAATAGCATTAAGCATTTTTTCGTTATCAACTAACATAGACATAATTTATGTACTCCTTTCTGATTTTAGTTTGCTGCCTGTCCTTCACTCTGACCAACATTTCTGTTATTTTCGCCCAGAGTCGGATCAAGTCCGTCAGTAAGAATGAGAGCTGACTCAATACTGTCAAAAAGACCTGTTTCTTCCATATCAAACATTGACATAAATTTATTGAAAACACCGTCTGCATTTTCAAAGAAATCCTTTATATTCTTATCGTAGAATTCCTTAAAACCATCGGCAGCTTCACCCTGAAAACCTGAGCTGAAAAGTGTGCTGATAACACTGTCAAGCTCATCTACCAGACTTGCAACGGCTGAACGGTAGTCAGCACAAACTCCTTTTGCTTTCTGCATTTCATCATTTAAAACCACTCTGCTTGTTGAACCCATTGACATTTTAAAATTCCTCCTTAATGTGTTGTTTTGTGTCTTAGAATTTTGTCAAGCTCTTCATATTCCTCAAAAAGCTTGTCATAATATTGTCCTCTGCTGCCGGAATTACCGATAATTGTATCCAGCGTATCTGACATATGCTTAATAACCTTGCTCATATTTTCTATCGGTTCAAGCAATATGTCACGCCCGGTAAGATTCAGTTCATGACCGGCAGGAGTATCAAGAGCTGTTACTAAGTCCTTATACATCTGTTCAAGCTTTGCTTTTAGATTTTCATTTCTATCTTTGAGATCCGCCATATCTTTGGCAGCCTTTATAAATGCCTGATCATTCAGATGTATTCCCATTATCACCACCTCCCTCGGACTTTGCCTTGTTGATTTCCTTCATAAGCGGCTCCTTCATATCAGCCGGCATACAGTTGCAAAGCTGTTCGGCATTTTCAAAATCACCAAGGTCAATATATGAACGGATACGATATGCAACTGAAATATAATCGGTAGGATCTTCAAACATTTTCTTTGTCCAGAAGTTAATCCTGTCACGGTATTTCGTTTGCCAGTTTTCGTCATTTTTATACTTTCCGACCTTTAACTCGTAGTATATGCCGCTGTATTGTGTGCCTTTATTATCAGAAGCCTGAAGTTCTCTGGCTTTATGAAGCATATTGTCATAGTCCTTGTTCATCTCGTAAGCTGACAGATACAATGCATTCATCATATCCTTTTGAGTCTGATTCATTGAAAAATCTTCTGAGAGTTTATAATCCTCACTTTTCAATTCTTTTTCGGGAACTGCATCGAGCGGTGACAGATATTTGTTCATTGCATCAGTAATTTCTTCGGGATCGCCGTCTCCGATTTCATACATTGCATCTTCCATTTTCTGATCAAGCTCTTCAAATTCTCCGTTGTCCCACTTTTCCTGTAAAATTTCTTCTTCCTCTTCCGGCGAAAGAATTGCATCATCAAAACCCGATAAAACATCATTTTCGGCATTATCGTCGGTTAAAACAGAAAACTGAGTGTTAAAAGATGTTACAGGATCCTCAGCAGCAAAAAGACAGTCAAGTGCTTTATTGGTATTTTCAAGCGATATATAAAGCTGAGCTGCCCTCAGGTACATCTCAAATGTCTGTTCGCAGTTCGGACGACCTTTTTTCAAAGCCGTATCAATTTCTTTTATTGTAGTCAACTGTTTTTCTGTAATGTTTTCATCTGTATCTTTATCAGGATTATTCATAAGAGCATAAAACACTTTGTCATTGTAATAATCCATATTAAGTTCAGCGAATTTTTCTGCTCGATCCAACTCCGCCTTAGCTTCGTCATATATTCCAAGATCCATAAAAATATGGAATGCAAGACTGTATGCAGTATAGTTGTTTGGGTTCAGAAGTTTCATTTGGTTGAGTGTAAACAAAGTCTTTCTGTAATCTTCCAACGACGCATAACAAGCAGCTTTTTGTTGAAGCAACTCATAATCAAGACCGATATACTGTTCTGCCTGTTTGATATTAAGGAGTGCGTTTTTGAAATCACCCTTATCAGTATTGATCATGGACATTATCTTGTATATCTGACCTTTGAGTATCTCACCGCAATCATTTTCAAGTGCCTCGGTCAATGATTGTAAAGCCTCCACGGTTTTTCCCGCCATAGCGTAAGCATATCCGAGCAGAAAATATCCGTTGCCGTTTTTATTTTCAATTTCAACAGCTTTTTTAAAGTACTCTATGGCTTTGTCGAGCAAATCCATAGACATACAAGCCTTACCGGCTGAATAGTAACCCTCAGATTCCTTCGGGTTTTCCGATATAGCTTTTTCTGAATACTTCAAAGCAATTTCAAACTCCCCACTGCCAAGAGCTGTGTTCGCATTTGCTATATTTTCTTTGTATGACATTTTTCTATCCTCCTGTAATTAAATCTTCAACTTTTTATTTTTTACTTTTAGATGATAAACTTATACTATCAACTGTATCCTGTAAATTACAGGTACTGCTGTTTACACTTTGGAGAGTATTTTTCAGTGTAACTAATTGTACATCTATGGTACCTGATGATTTTATTAAATTATCAATCAGCCCTCCAATAGCGTTGACTTTATCTTTGTATAAAGTTAATGTCGCCATGAATTCCCCCTTTAGTGTATTTTCATTTGACACTATGTTTATTTTTTAATCCAAAATCAATATCTATTGTTTACATTTATAATCGTTTAATAATTTATAACAATATTTTGACATTACTTTATTATCTAATTTCCCGTCATCATATTTATTCAAAAGGTATTTAACCATAATATCAAAATTTTTCATTTGTCTATTTAATTCCAGTTCTTTATTTTCAGTGATTATGGTCAAAGTATACTGTGGACCGTGTTTTAGATTGTTATGTTTCGTATATTTTATTTTGCGAATCTCCAAAATATTAAACTCATATCTTTTTCCGAATTTTGTTCTGACTTTAAAATTTTCATCCATAACGCTAACTTTAAATAAACAAGTCGATAAGATCATCATTATACTTGTAACAAATAAAAAGATAGCAAAAATTAAACTCAAATTAAAATTATAACCGACTATAAACATTAAAACACATAGCATTACAAACACAAAGTATATCAAGCCAAAACCAATTAAATCAGTTTTTAAAAAACTTACTTCAAATTTTTCCATAGCACTCTCCAATTTAAGAACTATTCTACAAGATTATCTTTGAAATATCCCAAAATACTTTTAGGTACTTCAAAGCCATAATCCCACACTCCATTTACCAAATCAGCACCTAAACCTTTCATAATTGTTTTTATATTTACTCGGCTTCCATGTCTAAGAGATCTGACTGACTGTGTTTTCCAAACATGTTCCCAACTTCCTCTGCCTTTATTTATACCTTTTATTCTTAATGGAAATCTATTACCCAAGTAATTTGTAGCACCCGTAGACAAAGCTCCAACCCCAAACGAGAAACCAGCATTAATCAAAATATCAGTAAAAGACATAGTTTTACCTTTTATGATAATATCTCCAAAATCATTAATAAGAGACGCACCTAAATCGCCAACCCCTCCTGCCAGCATTTGTTTTGGAATTGACAAAGCAACCTCCCCGGCTCCAGAAAGCCAAGAAAACAATCCACCAGCTATTGCACCAGATATTGCACCGCTAAATGCACCTTCCTCAAACCCCTCTAAAAAAGATTTTCCGGCTATTACATTAAAAATTCCACCACTTAATCCTCCTACTGCGGCACCAATCAGTAAACCTTTTGCCGCTGCTACGAGAATAGCTGCAATTGGTCCTATCGCTGTTCCAGCGGTACATACTATCACAACAACTGCAGCAATAACCAATACCACTGTTACTATTGCTTTCCAGTGTTCCTGACACCATTTACCCACATCGGCGACAACATTCTTTACAGCATTTCCGAAATCGCAGATACCTTTCCAAATATTGTTAAAAAAATCGCCGGCTCTCTCCCAGAAATTCTTTTCACAGTCAGGTTTAAGGTATTTGTATTTATTGTAAAAATCTTCTTTTAGCTCCTTGATTTTTTCAGAAACATTTTTATCAATATTTATAACATCTGATAAAAATGTTTCCAGTTTATCATAAGCTGTTGACAATGCAGTGCTTTTATCGGTTTCACGCTGTGCTGAATTATTGGTTTTTTCCACAGATGTACTTACATCTGAAACAGCACAGACAGCATTTATCTGATTTTTAAAGCCATTAAGTGCTTTTGCAAGATTGTCCGTTGATTTCTGAGCATTTGAAAAAGCTCGCCGCGTATCGTTAAACACACCGCCAAAAATCGTATTACCCGTCAATGTAATGGTTGCCACAAATCCGCCTTCTTTCACTGAGATTTTCAAATTTTTTAAACACTAAACAATAAATTAAAAAAACATAAATGAAATTTCATCTGAACCACTGCGTGGGTCAAATTCAGCACTAAGTCTGCAATGAGTTGACAAATAGTGAATACGGTTTTTTCGTAACCACTTTCTGTGCAAGGTATATCTGTCTTTGCAATTATCATAGTCACCATTGATTTGCTCTTTAACTGCTGTCAGCGTTATGCCGTCTATAATTCCTTTTGTATTAAAAAAAGCCATTGTCCCGAATAATATGCCCCTGCATTCCATAGGCTCATGGCTTGTCAAAGACACACCAACCCCATCAAATTTAACAACCTTAAACTTTTTCAGATCCTCATAAGGAATATCTTCCAATTTCATCTTATAATAGAAACGGACTCCTCCGATGTCGACCGTCATAGTTATTCACCAGCCTTAAACTATTTCAGATTTAGTGTTGTTGAAGACACTAACGAAGATATTACAGCATTAGTGCGTATGGTTGATGACATGATTTTCGCCAGATTATTATGATATGTTGTCCGGCTCAATTCAAGCATTTTATTTAATGCTTCGACAGGAATTTCAAGATTATGAAGTGGTAAAGATGATCCTCTTATAATATTTCCTTTACTGATTTGTTCATCAAAATTGCTGATAAAATATTGTGGTAAACCACCTTTGCCATATTGAGAATTAGCTATAGTTTTTGAACCGAATGCAGCATCAATATTATCAGCATTTATAGTATATTTAGTAACTTGCGGTCTGTATGTAGCAACTCCTGAAGAACCGTCCGAATACGGCTTAATCTGTAATCCTTCGGACAATACCTTAGAATCCAATCCGCTTGACTCAACAGCTTTACCGGTTGTAGCATAGCCACTATGTGTATTGTGGGCAACTTCATAATCCGACTCAAGTACATATATTTCCTGACCTTTATTCAACTTTATATTCTCATAATCGTCAACACCCGCATAATTCTCTGTACCTTGCCAATTTTTCGCCTTATTTGCCGGACTTCTTGTATCAATCTTAAATTTTACAGCTCCCATTGCTGAACCCATTATTCCACCGGTAATTGTACCTATCAATCCGCTTTTCAATATTTCACCAAAAGAATTTTCCAGAGTTCCATTTTGAATATAAAAATCCAATGCTGTTACACACATATTTGATATTCCGGAAGAAACGGATTCACTCAATGCTCCACGAATTACACTTTGCATCAGAGTAGCTGACTTTCCAAAGAAAGCACCAAAACCACCGCTTATTGCTCCGCCTATGGCACCGCTTATTGCTCCGTCAAATGCACCGTTCTCAAAGCCTTCCCAGAATGAACCGCCGTTTTGTGCAGATTGAATTCCTCCCATAACACCGCCAATCAAAGCACCGGATATTGCTCCCCATGCCGCTCCGGCAATTATTGAGGCAATAATACCTCCTCCTGGAATACACGCCAAAACAATCAGTGCTGCAACCGCAACAATAACCAATACCGCTGTTACTACTGCTTTCCAGTGTTCCTGACACCATTTACCCACATCGACAATAAAATTCTTAAAATCATTTGCAAGATTGCATATACCTTTCCAGATAGCTTTTACCACATCTTTGGCTTTGTCCCAGAAATTCTTTTCACAGTCCGGTTTAAGATATTTATATTTATTGTAAAAATCATCTTTCAGCTCTTTGATTTTTTCTGAAACCTTTTTATCAACTTCCGAAACATTAGACAAAAAGGTTTCCAACTTATCATAAGCTGTTGACAATGCAGTGCTTTTATCGTTTTCACGCTGTATTGAATTATTGTTTTTTTCCACAGATGTACTTACATCTGAAACATCACAAACAGCGTTTATCTGTTCTTTCAGACCATTCAGTGCATTTGCAAGATTGTCCGCTGATTTCTGAGCATTTGAAAAAGCTTTGCGTGTATCATTAAATACAACGCAGAATAATGTATTCCCTGTTAATGAGATAGTTGCCACAAGCCGCCACCCTCTTTATCGTTCAATTATTGAAAACTGATACAGCTTATTTTTAATAACCGTTTTGCCACTTGCGTTGATAATACTTCATCTGATAATAATAACTATTAACCTGTCTTTGAGCGTCATAACAGTTTCCGGTATTGTTCAGCTCGTTCTGAACGTTACTCAATTCATTTTTGCTGTTGTTTATGGTGTTATTAACTGCCTCAATATCTCCTTCTACTTTTTGACGAACTCGTCCCAGTTCCTGCAAAATAGTTTGAAGGTCATTGCTTGTTTTGTTTATGTCCTCTGAGTAAATTTCCTGTATGTTTGCAACGCCGCTGTCGGATTTTATTATTTTTTGGTATTCGTCCGACGCTTTCTGAACACCATCTTTCATCTTTTCAAACTCATTATCAAGAATTTTTCTGCACTTATCTTCTGCTTTCTGAACTATTGACAATTTGTTTTTTTCGTTTCTCAGCTTTGTTTTCTGCTGATTCAGTTCATTGTTGAGACTTCTTTTCCTGCTTTTAAGATCTGCTGTTTTTGTCCTGATGTTATTTCTTGTTTCTATCGCTTCATAATACTTGTTTCTGGCTGTATAATAACATTCTTCATAATTCGGCATATAATCACCCTCCAAAAATCAGATTTTTATAGTTTAACAGATAAATAATATTTAAGCTGATGATTTTGTGTCCTCATTTTCTGATGACAGCGACACGCTGTCTGTTAAGTTCGCTACGCAGTCTGCTGAGTGTTACCGGAGTTATGTTAAGATATGATGCAATATACTTGTTGCTTATCTGGTCAATCAGTCCGGGATATTTGCTCAGAAACCATTTGTAGCGTTCCATAGCGGTATAACGGTATAATGTTGTCTTTGCTTCCCAATGTTCTGCAAACGCCTCTAAAAGAAGATTATTGTATAATAAAGACACTTCAATATATTTATGTTGAAGTTCTTCTATCTTGTTAATCGGAATACTGATAATTTCACATTCGGTCAATGCTTCAAGACTTACCGCAGGAATAATCTCCGAACCATACCGTATAACTGTCGGAGAACCACATCTTGTACAAAAGCAATCTGTTATTTCGTTGCCGTTTTCATCAAGGAAATACCCTCTGATAATACCTTTAACTAAAAACTGAGTATGAGTAACTTCATCATCATATTTAAAAATATTTTTTCCTTTATCATAATATTTGTTTTTTGATAAAGATACCAATTCTTTTAATATTTCTTTATCCTGTATTTTCAATATTTTAGTGTAAAAGTCATATAAATCCATACTTAATCACCCCGTTAATTGACATTATACACTTGATAAGTGATAATTTCATTAACATAGATTTATTTTTTTAAATTTTTTGCAATTTTTTATCGAATTTTTACTTATAAATTGTTTATTTTTAAATATTAAATAATTGATAGTTTAATTTATCTTTTTAAGTGTTCTGCACTGATTTGTAAATAAATTTAGATATGGATTTTTGTGTATAAATATGGTACAATTATTTGGATTAAAATAATATATATCGGAGGCTAAAAAATGACAAAAGCACGAACACTGCTAAGCGTAAAGAAAAATTATTTTTTGCGTGCATTTTTGTGGGGAATGGGTCTCTCCTTCCTGTTTTTTCTGCCGTTCATAATAATGAATGACGGATACTTCTTCTTTTACGGAGATTTCAATGTACAGCAAATTCCGTTTTATCAGATGATACACGATTCTGTTCAAAACGGAAATATCGGTTGGAGTTATACAACCGACCTTGGTGCAAACATTATCGGTTCATACAGTTTTTACAATATAGGCAGTCCGTTTTTCTGGCTGACGCTGCTGTTTCCGAGTGTCGCCGTACCTTATATGATTGCACCGCTGTTAATGCTGAAATTCGGCTGTGCATCTCTTGGGGCTTATACTTTTCTCAGAAGATATGTCAAAAATCAGGATTATGCAGTAATAGGCGGACTGCTTTATGCCTTTTCGGGATTTGGAATTTATAATATTTTCTTTAACCATTTTCACGAGGCAATGATAACATTCCCATTCCTTTTAGCCGCCGTTGACGAATTTATATACGAAAAACGCAAAGGTGCCGTTGCACTTGCTGTCTTTGCGGCAAGCCTTGTAAACTATTATTTCTTTGCGGGACAGGCGGTATTTGTATTCATTTACTGGTGTATCCGTATGGTAACAGGCAGTTTCAGAATGAATATCAAGGAATTTATCCGTTTTGCCTTTGAGGTTATTATCGGTTTCCTCTGCTCGGCAGTTATACTGATTCCGTCAATACTTTCGGTATTGCAGAATTCACGCGTCAATAACTTTCCTAACGGCTGGGGAGCACTCCTGTACTCAAACGAACAGAGATATCTCCACATATTCCTTTCGTTCTTCTTCCCGCCTGATATGCCTGCATACGCTAACTTCACACCTGATTCAAACGCTAAATGGTCATCGGTTGCAGGCTGGCTGCCGCTGTTCAGTATGGTCGGCGTTCTTTCATTCTATAAGCTCAAAACACACAAATGGCTCAGAGTATTTATTCCGACGCTGTTCCTTATGGCGTTCGTTCCTATTCTCAACAGTATGTTCCAGCTTTTCAACGCCACATATTATGCACGCTGGTTCTATATGCTGACGCTTATGCTTGCACTCGCAACGGTAATATGTCTTGACCACGAGGAAACAGACTTCAAGCCTGCTTTAAGGGCTACATTTATTATAACCTTTGCAATAACCGCTTTAATCGGACTTATGCCGTCAACATCAACCGACACAAACGGAAATTCGACAACAACCTACGGTCTTGAAAAATACCCTGACCGTTTCTGGATATGGGCAGGAATTGCTTTTGCAGGACTTGTTGCACTTACGGTTATACTTTGTTTCAGAAAAAATCAGAAAATATTTATACGCACTGTTTCAATCTGTCTTTCTGTTCTTATTGTAGGTTATTCTATGGTTCTTGTCGGTACAGGTGTTGTAAATGCCAACTATAAAAAAGACTTTATCAAGAATTATGCTATCGGCAATAAGGATAAATTTGAAGAGCTTACAGACCTCAGAGAAGTCCGTTCTGACTTTTATGAGGCTATGGACAATATGGGAATGTTCTGGCAGATTCCGACAATACAGGCTTTCCAGAGTATAGTTCCGGGTTCGGTAATGGATTTCTACAAATCAATCGGCGTAGAACGCTCGGTAGGTTCACGACCCAAAACAGATGTTTACGGAATAAGAAGTTTCCTTTCGTGCAAATATCTTTTTGACTACACAAAGGACTCAAATCAGTTTGAAAATTCACTCGGTTCCACTGAAATGCCCGGCTGGGAACTCAAAGAAACTAAAAATGCTTATAAAGTCTATGAAAACAAATGCTATATTCCTTACGGCTTTACCTATGATGAATATATAACCGAAAATCAGTTTAACAGCTGTTCGGAAAGTAACAGACATCTCCTGCTGCTTAAAGCAATGGTTCTTACCGATGAACAGGCGAAGAAATACGGCGATATTCTTAAACACCGCACAAGCACAACCGAGTATAATTATACGGAAGACGAATATTTCAAAGATTGCGAAAACCGCAAAAAGCTCACCTGTTCATCAATAGAGTTCAACAACAGCAGCTTTACTGCGAAAATCACAACAGGCAACAGTGATGAGCTGGTATTTTTCAGTATTCCTTACGAAAGCGGTTGGAGTGCAACAGTCAACGGTCAGCCGACGGATGTCGAAAAAGTTAATAAAGGATTTATGGCTGTAAGAGTTCCTGCGAATAAGACTTCAACGATAGTATTCAACTACAAAACTCCGGGACTTTCAGTCGGTGCAGTTGTTTCAGGCGTAAGCGTTGTAATCTTTATTGCATATATGGTATTCTGGAGAGTTCCGAAAAGAAAGAAAGAAAACGGACTTTATGTAATCGACGACCTTGCACCTGATGATGATGAATATAACGAAACAATAACGGAAGTATCTTACGAAAACGAGATGTCGGATACCGGCGAAAACACCGACACGGAAGCTTCTGAACCGTCGGTTATCTCCGATGACAGTAAAAACACAGTCACCGAAGAAACAGAAAAATCCGAAAAATCATCAGACATCAGTCAGGAAAATAATCAAAATTCCGGCAACGAAAGAACAAAACTTTAACTCAAAGAGGAGAACGGCTTAAAACTGTTCTCCTCTTTTTCGTATATAAAATTTTTGTTAAATAAGATGTATATGTAATATTATATTTGTTGATTTTTTTATAAAATAATGATAAAATACAAGAAAACAATATTTTATTTATTGAAATTAACAGTATATGGGCAAAAACAAAACCATTATATCAAATGTTTCAAAAATACTATTTTACAATTAACCTTGAAAGGAGAAAATATATGCCTACGGTTTATTTTGTTATTCCGTGCTACAACGAAGAAGAAGTATTGCCTGAAACAATCAAAAGACTTAATCTGAAATTACAGACGCTGATAGAATCAGGAAAAGCAACAGACGACAGCCGTATGCTTTTTGTCGATGACGGCAGCAAGGACAAAACCTGGAACATTATTACCGAATACAGCAATGAAAATAAATTTGTCGGCGGTATAAAGCTTGCACATAACAGAGGACATCAGAATGCTCTTTTGAGCGGTCTGATGACGGCAAAGGACAGCGGCTGTGACTGTGCAATATCTCTTGATGCGGATTTACAGGACGATATAAACGTTATAGACCAATTTATTGACAAATATCTTGAAGGCTGTGAGGTTGTGTATGGTGTACGCAACAGCCGAAAAAAGGACACTTTCTTTAAACGCTCAACGGCACAGGGATATTATAAATTTATGAAATTCCTCGGAGTTGATATTGTCTATAATCACGCCGACTATCGTCTTATGGGCAGTAAGGCACTTGACGCACTTTCGGAATACAAAGAGGTAAATCTGTTTTTGCGTGGAATTGTACCTCTTATCGGTTACAGGTGCGATTATGTTTACTATGAACGGAATGAACGATTTGCGGGTGAATCAAAGTATCCGCTCAAAAAAATGATTAAATTTGCCATTGACGGAATAACCTCATTCAGCGTAAAGCCGCTGAAAATTATTTCAAATATCGGCATACTTATCTGTTTCCTGAGTGTAATAGGCTTTATATACGCACTGGTTTCGTTTTTTACAGGCAATACCATTGCAGGCTGGGCGTCAACAATATGTTCAATATGGTTTCTCGGCGGTCTGCAAATGCTTTGTATCGGTATTGTGGGAACTTATGTAGGCAAAATTTACAGTGAAGTAAAAGGCAGACCACGTTACCGTATAGAAGAAAAAATCATTAAGAAATAAATATTCACTATAAATCATATAATGACAGTGAATATCGAGAAAATACGGAGATGATATTATGTTTTTCGGAGAGAAAATTTTAGATTACAAAAATGACATACTGCACGATATTGATGAGCTTATAAAGGTTAAATCCATATCATCAACAGATAAAAACGCCGCTGCCGAGGCACTTAATTATATTCTCGGCAGAGCGGAACAAATGGGCTTTAAGACAAAAAATATCGGTAATGTTGCCGGTCACGCAGAATTTGGCGAAGGAAAAGAGCTTTCGGCAGTTCTTGTACATGTTGACGTTGTCCCCGCAGGTGACGGCTGGTCTGTTGAACCTTATCAGCTTACCGAAAAAGACGGCAGACTTTACGGCAGAGGAATCGTTGACGACAAGGGTTCGGCAGTAATTGCTTTATACTGTCTTAAAGCAATGAAGGACAGCAGTGTAAAACCAAACCGAAGAATACGTGTTATTTTCGGTGCAGGCGAAGAAATCGGTATGAACGATATGCAAACCTATTTCAACAGTGAGGAAATGCCGTCAATGGCATTTACACCTGACTCCGATTACGGAATTTGCAACAGGGAAAAAGGAATTTTACAGCTTGAAGTTTCTTCCCCGTCACACGACGGCACTACTCTTACGGAATTTCACGCAGGAAACGCAGTAAATGCAGTACCGTCAAAAGCCTATGCACTCATTGACTGCACGGAAAATGAAGACCATCAGTTACGCCGTTTTGCCGACGCAAAGCCGGGTGAATATGATTTTGTCTATACAATGGACGGCTTACAGATTGTCGCAAAGGGCAAAGCCTCACACGCCTCTACTCCTGAACAAGGACTTAACACCGCAACACATCTTATAAGAATACTTGCGGCTAATTTCGGACAGATAGTTCTCGGCAGTCTTTGCGGATTTATTGATGACGCAATAGGGCTTGAAACAGACGGTACATCGCTCGGAATTGCCTGTGCTGACAAGGAATCGGGTGCATTGACTGTAAATCTCGGAACAATAAATATTGACGAAAATAATTCAAAAGCAACACTCGACATACGCTATCCCGTTACTGCCGACAGTACGGAAATTTTCGACAAAGTCAGCGAACGTGCCTCTTATGACGGTCTGAGAGTAAAAGTTCTGAGTCACGAGCTGCCGCTTTCCGTTGATGAAAACGCACCGATTATTTCCGTTCTTAAATCAGCCTACAAAACAGTAACAGGTGAGGACTCAAAAATCTACTCAACAGGCGGCGGAACTTATGCACGCACCCTTAACAACAACGGCGTTGCATTCGGCCCGATTTTCGAGGGTGATGTATGTCATATACACGATGTTGACGAAAGCATAGACAAAGAAAACTTCTTTAAACACGCTGAAATATGCCTTGAAGCTATGCACTCACTTGCAACCATGTAAAAAGTAAATTTATCCTGAAAAGCAAAAACCTGTTCATTCAAATTTTTCAGATTTGAATGAACAGGTTTGTTTTATTATTGAAATGCTATGGACAACAAAAGGATCTTTAAAGCGACATATACATTGGAACACAACCGTCTAAATATCTATATTTATCAGGACTCATATAAGTATTAAACTCCTCAAAACAATTCCTGATATAAAAATTCTTAGCATTTGGTACGGAATATAGAATTATGTATTCAAAATATAAATATTTATCACTTATATTCCTAAACATTTTAAGAAACTCGCAAAATATATCATCACTTAAATTAAATCTACTATCGTCGGAATCTTCATACGGTAAATGCTGATAGTGTGAATCTATTGCAAAATAATTTATTTGCAATGCCGGTTTTGTTATTGCATCATTACTATAATACAATCTTATTCCGGATGCCTGATATGTTATGAATCCTATCAAGCACTCATTTTCTTCATCAACTATAAGTTTTAAAGTACATTCAATAGAATTACTGTTTTTTATAACTTTATCAATTTCATCATTTCCACAAGAAAAGTCCTCAATCAATTTTCTATTAACTGAGGACAAATCTGTAATGGTGTATTTTATTTCATTTCCGTATGAATAGAAAGGCATTTTTAATCTTCCTTAACAATTTTTTTATCTGATTTATGTGCAGAAGCACGAGCTAATGCCTTATCCAACATACTTTCCTTGGAGCTTTCCAAGAACTGCTTGGTCTTTTCTTTGGTTACTTCAAAAGCCAAATCGACAGGTTTAGACAATACTGCCATATCTCGCACCTCTCCTTTCATTTTCATAACAACCACCCATAATATTATATGAATAGTTGTTCTTATTTATAAAGATAACATAATTTTCCCGCTTTGTCAATTTTAATTTTTAATAAAAATCAAGCCACAAATTCGGATTATTTGCTACCATTAAAACCTGTTCATTCAAATTTTTCAGATTTGAATGAACAGGTTTGTTTTTTGTATAAAAGACATAAAGTCTTAATGTTAAGAAAAATATACCGTTTCTTCCTGTGGTTTTTCGGCAGGAACAACATCTGTTACATAGAACATAGGTCCGACTTCTCCGCCGAACATTCTGTCCTTTTCCGCCCTGACCTTAGCCGTTACCGTGTACCAGCCTTTGTTTTTAAGCGTATCGGCTTTGTCCCAGCGACAATAGAATCCTACATATCTTATGTCCTCAACACAGCAGGTCATTGCAAAGCGACCGCCTATAAAGGCATTTTTCGGCAGTTTATTACTGCGGGCAACAAGTGCCTTGAATTTAAGCGTTTTATTGTCGTAATTTTCGGGCTTGTCCATAGCGTCAAGATAAAGCAGTCCGAAATCCGTGTCCTTAATCTCAACAACATCTGCATTAAGGTCAAACGGCAACGGGTCAACTATATCGTCGTTTTCAACACTTCCGTCAGTATATTCATAGATAATATCGGCACGGCGGTTTATTGCACGGACGATAGTGTGGAGCTTTTGCTTGTCAAAGCCCTCTTTACAGCGGTTGAATGCAACAAGCTCGGTAACACTTATTTTGTCATAAACAAGCTGACGCATATTGCTGTTGTACATATCGAATGTATTTGAATCCGCCATCATCATTATCTGATAAATCTGCCAGTTTCTCGGCAATACTTCTGCCAAATCCTGTAAAAGCCACATTCCGTTATATTCAATCATCACTCTTTCGGCACGGCTTTTTTTAAGGCTGTCTTCAAGGAATTTTTTTGTAAGGTCTTCCTTGTTTTCAACTGTTACGATTGTGACATTCCTGCCGCCTGCATACTTTGATGTATCCAATTCCTCCTCGCCCTCCTCACAGAGAACGACAAGGGTTTTGTCACCGTCCTGAAAGCGTCTGTCGCAAAGCGTATCGTGCATAAATTTTGTTTTGCCGCTGTCAAGAAATCCAAGAAAAAGATATACGGGTATTGTTGCCATATTATTCAGCTCCGTTTCAGACTAATTTAAAGAGCTTTTCAAGCTCGTTTTCGTTGAGTTTTGAACCTATAACACATATTCTGCCCGTATAATCGGCTGAACCGTTTCTTACGTTCATCTCCCCGGGAACAAAGTCATAGTGAATCCACTTTCCGTCAGTTGCAGGAACAATTCCCTTTGCACGAAGAATAGTACCGTATTTTTCGCTGTCTGAAAGTTCTGAGAGAATTTCTTTGATTTCGTCCATTGTATATTTTCTTGCGGTTTCCTTGCCCCAGCTTGTGAATACTTCATCAGCGTGGTGATGATGGTGATGTTCGTGGTCGTGGTCACAGCACTCGCCGTCGTGGTGGTGATGATGTTCGTGGCCGCAGCACTTATCATCGTGGTGGTGATGTTCGTGGTCGCAGCATTCGCCGTCGTGATGGTGGTGATGTTCGTGGTCGCAGCATTCGCCGTCGTGGTGGTGATGATGTTCGTGGTCGCAGCACTCATCATCGTGGTGGTGATGATGTTCGTGGTCATGGTCGCAGCATTCATCGTGGCTGTGTCCGCATACGGGACATATATCGTCAGCAGACAGAAGTGCCTTTCCGTCCGTTGCGGAAAGAATCTGCTCGCCTGTAATATCGTCCCATGGCGTTGTAACGATTGCGGCATCACTGTTATGCTCTCTGATAAGTGCAAGACACTTTTCGAGCTTTTCATCGCTTATATTCTGTGTTCTGCTGAGAATAATCGTGCTTGCATTCTCAATCTGATTGTTGTAAAATTCGCCGAAATTCTTCATATAGATTTTGCATTTTGTTGCGTCGGCAACAGTAACAAAGCTGTTAAGCTTTACATCATCACTGACAACAGCCTTTACTGCATTGATAACGTCCGACAGCTTGCCGACACCTGACGGTTCAATAATTATTCTGTCGGGGTGATATTCGTCAAGAACCTTTGTAAGTGCCTTTCTGAAATCTCCGACAAGTGAACAGCAGATACAGCCGGAATTCATTTCGTTAATCTGAATACCTGCCTCTTTGAGAAATCCTCCGTCAATTCCTATTTCACCGAATTCATTTTCTATAAGCACAAGCTGTTCGTTCTTATAGCCTTCTTTGATGAGTTTTTTGATGAGAGTAGTTTTACCTGCTCCGAGAAAGCCTGAAAAAATATCAATTTTTGTCATACAAAATTATCTCCTTTTTCTCCGATAGATATAGCGTTAAAACAAAAGCCTTAAACGCATACCAATTTATATTATATACCCTTTTGTCAAGCATTTCAAACCATTTATTTTCTGATAAAAGGTATTATTATGCAATTATTGTTGACAGTAAACAACCGAAAAAATCGTTCTAAATTCATTTCGGCGGTTGTTGTAAATGCATAAAAATCAGGAAACGCTCCTATAATTACAAAAAATCATTCCTCGTCTTTTTCGGGTGCTTTCGGAACGGTTGAATAAACCTCAATTACCTTATCACGCATCCAAAGACTTGGTGTAATTCTTACCGAAAAACCGTAGCCGTTGTCCATTCTCCACTGATAGCTCGGTGCCTGCGGCAGTCCGTAAACGGAAAGCAAGGTCATTATAACTCCGCCGTGTGTAACTATTGCAGCGGTTGTTGTTCCCTCAGTTGCCATTTCGTTTACAACCTTTTCAAAGCCTTTGCAGACACGCTTCATAAAGTCTGAGCCGCTTTCTCCGTTTGGCGGCGGTGTTTTGTCGGAATTTTGCAGCCAATCGGCAAAAGCCTTATTTCCGGCAAGGTCGTTTGCACTCTTGCCCTCCCAGTCGCCGAAATCACACTCGCTGAATGCACCGACTGTTTTTATTTCACGCTTGGGATAAATAATCGAACAGGTTTCCGTACAGCGCGAAAGCGGACTTGTATAAATTTTTTCAGCATAAGGATAGCCGAAATTATCCCTTATTGCACACAAGGTTTTTTTGCCTTTTTCGGAAAGATGTACATCTGTTGAGCCGATATACTTTCCTTTAAGGGTTTCATCAACTGCACCGTGGCGTATGAAATGAATGATATATGATTTCATAATTGTTTTCTTCCTTTTTTAATAAAATTCGTATAAAAGCATTTAAAAATTCAAAAAAATCTTTACAAACTGTTTTAAATAGTATATAATTTACATACTGTTTATGAGTTAAAATTGGTCAGGTTTTGACATTTAATACCAACAATTATTTTTGCGGTATAATTTCTATAATATATATTTTTTTGTACAAAGTCAAGAGGTTAAGGTATGGACAACGATTTCCCGAGAATAATAACACTGCTCCGCAAGGAACGTGGACTGAGCCAGAAACAGGCGGCTGCTGAACTCGGTGTTTCACAGGCACTATTATCACACTATGAAAAAGGCATTCGGGAATGCGGACTTGATTTCGTTGTTCGTGTGGCAGATTATTACAATGTTTCGTGCGACTATCTTCTCGGACGCACTCCCGACAGACAAGGGGCAACGCTGAAAGTAGAGGATATTCCCGACTCTGAACCGCAGTCAAAGAATAACAGCCAACCGATAACGAACAATCTCGTTATGCTCAACAAAAAGCTGATAATGAACTCAATCAATATCATTTTTGAACTTCTTGACAAAATAAACAGCAAGGCTCTGACAAATGAAATTTCGTCATATCTTATGGTATCAGTTTATAAAATGATACGCACGGTTTATTCCATAAATCCAAAAAATCCTCAGGCGATGTTCTCGGTAATCCCTGAGCTTTATACGGGACTTTCGTCTGCCCTGCAAAATATCGTTGAGGCTAACACAAAATGCATTGTTTCAGGCAAAGGCTCGACTAATATTAACAATGCCGAAACAAATGCCGCATGGTCACCCGAAATTATTTCAAATCAATATCCCGAACTTGCCCCGTCACTTTACAACCTTATTCAGAAAACAGAAGAAAAAATGAAAAAGCTTTATTGATACATTTCTTAAAATTCACACAAACAAAAAGTCAGGCTACAATTTTTTGTCGCCTGACTTTTATTTTTACCGTAATTTCATCAATAAATTTACTCTTAGTTTTGTTTATTTTTTGATTTTTTATTATGTACTACTAATACCACAACAACAGCAATAACTGCAACCAATGCAACGGAAAGAATTATTATTATCAAATTATTAGAGCCAGAGGTGTTGTTGTTTGTATTTATATCAGAATTTATTTTGCTGTTATCTGATGTTAAAGTGGAATTTACACTTTCCGTTTCAGATGTAACTGAATTATTTGTACTGTTTTCAATGGAGTTTACACTTTCCGTTTCAGATGTAGCTGAATTATTTGTACTGTTTTCATCAATATAGTTATAGTGTATTTCAGCATTAGTCAGGTAACCATTATCACCTATTGATATATTGTTCCATTCTTCTTTTGTGCCTGTATAATACACATCTTTCAGTCCTGTACAGCCTGAAAATGCATCACTACCTATTTTTGTAACACTGTCCGGAATTATTACACTTGTGAGTCCTGTACAGTTGTCAAACGCATAACCACTTATTTCTGTAACACTGTCTGGAATTGTTACACTTGTAAGTCCTGTACAACCATTAAATGCACTATCACCTATTGATGTAACACTGTCTGAAATTGTTACACTTGTTAGTCCTGTACAAGCATAAAATGCATGTTTCCCTATTTTTGTAACACTGTCTGGAATTGTTATACTTGTAAGTCCTGTACAACCATTAAATGCATGTTCACCTATTTCTGTAACACTGTCTGGAATTGTTACACTTGTTAGTCCTGGACAAAATGAAAATGCATGATCACCTATTTCTGTAACACTGTCTGGAATTGTTACACTTGTTAGTCCTGTAAAACCTGAACCGAACTGACTTTTAGAAATTATTCGTGTAACGCTTTTTCCGTCAATTTCAGATGGTATCACCAATTCCGTGTCACTGCCATTGTAGCCTGTAATTGTAACTGTTCCTTCATTGTTGGTTTCGTACTCAAAATCACTTGATGATTTCGTAGTGTCGGTAACTGCACTTGCTGAAATGCTGACACCAGTGAGCGAACCTGTTGCAACTTCTGTTGAACCAATCGTCAGTACTGCCATGACAACAGACAGCAACTTTTTGACCTTGCCTTGAACCTTTGTTTTTGATTTGTACATAATGTTTTTTCTCCTGAATATTATTGATTTTAATATGCAGAATACATAATATCCACATATTGTCATTATTTAAATTATAAACAAAGAGATTGTTTTTTTCAATAACGTAGATCTATTTTTTCACTTCTGTTTTCACTGAATTTTTGTTTATGTTGCTGTATAATATACACTTTTCTAACAAAAAAGACAGTACCCGAAAATTACGGATACTGTCCTGTTATATTTTTATCTATTGTAGTCTGATGTGTGGAGGATTTTCTCGGCTGTTTCAATCTGTTCTTTTGTCGGTACAGGTGTGTTTTCAAGCGGATATTTTATGCCTAAGCTGTTCCACTTCATTATTCCGAGTGTGTGATAAGGGAGAATTTCAACACGTTCAACGGTTTTAAGATTTGAAATAAATTCGTGCATTTTTTGCAGTCCGTCAACGTCATCTGTAAGATTCGGAACAAGAACGTGTCTTATCCACATTGAGTGTCCGTTGTCTGAAAGCCACTGTGCCATTTTAAGAATATTTGAATTGTCAAAGCCTGTTAATGATTTATGCTTTTCAGAGTCAATTTCTTTGAGGTCAAGGATAACCAAATCCGTAACCGACATCAGTTCTTTGAACGATTCAAGCCACTTCGGGTCGTCCGAAAAAGGCTGTCCTGCCGTATCAATGGCGGTATGAACACCGTCTTTTTTCGCAAGTCTGAACAGCTCAGTGACAAATTCCATTTGCAAAAGCGGTTCGCCGCCGCTGACGGTAATTCCGCCGTTATTCTTCCAGTATTTACGGTAGCGGTAAACCCGTTCATAGAGCTTTTCGGCTGTCCATTCTTCGCCGCCGGATTTCCATGTTTCAGGATTGTGACAAAACTTGCACCGCATAGCACAGCCTTGCAGAAAAACCACAAAGCGTACACCGGGACCGTCAACAAGACCAAAGCTTTCAAGAGAATGTATATATCCCGTTATATTTTTGTTATCAGTCATAATTCCTCATTACATTGAAGCGTGGCAGGTACGGGCAATAACATCAAGCTGCTGTTCACGGGTAAGGTCGATAAACTTAACCGCATAGCCTGAAACACGGATTGTAAAGTTAGCATATTCTTCTTTTTCAGGGTGTTCCATAGCGTCGATAAGTTTTTCACGACCGAATACATTGACATTGAGGTGATGAGCTCCCTGGTCAAAGTAACCGTCCATTACCTGAACAAGATTTTCAACACGCTCTGTTTCACTGTGTCCGAGAGCGTCAGGGTTGATTGTCTGTGTGTTTGAAATGCCGTCCAATGCCCAGTGATAAGGCAGCTTTGCAACAGAGTTGAGTGAGGCAAGAAGTCCGCTCTTTTCTGCACCGTAGCTTGGGTTTGCACCGGGTGACAGCGGTTCGCCGGCTTTTCTTCCGTCAGGCATTGAGCCTGTTGCCTTGCCGTAAACAACGTTTGATGTAATGGTAAGAATTGATGTTGTCGGCTCTGAATTTCTGTATGTGTGGTGCTTTTTAATCTTGTCAAGGAATGTTTTAAGCAGCCATACAGCAATATCGTCAGCCCTGTCGTCATCGTTGCCGTAGCGTGGGAAATCGCCCTCCGTTACATAGTCAACAACAATACCTGTTTCATCTCTTACTGTCTTAACCTTTGCGTACTTAATGGCACTGAGTGAGTCAACAACGTGTGAGAAACCTGCAATACCTGTTGCAAAGGTTCTGCGGACATCTGTGTCGATAAGTGCCATTTCAGCAGCCTCATAGTAGTATTTATCGTGCATATACTGAATAAGGTTAAGTGTGTTTACATAAAGTCCTGCAAGCCAGTCCATCATTTTGTCGTATTTCTCAACAACCTCATCATAATCAAGATATTCTGATGTAATCGGACGGTAAGAAGGACCAACCTGTTCACGGGTTCTTACATCAACGCCGCCATTTACAGCATAAAGCAGGCACTTTGCAAGGTTTGCTCTTGCACCGAAGAACTGCATTTCCTTGCCTGTCTGTGTTGCTGAAACACAGCAGCAGATTGAATAATCGTCGCCCCATACAGGCTTCATAACGTCGTCATTTTCATACTGTACCGAGCTTGTCTTGATTGAAATTTCAGATGAATATTTCTTGAAGTTTTCAGGAAGTGATGATGAATAAAGTACGGTAAGGTTCGGCTCGGGTGACGGTCCCATATTTTCAAGAGTGTGCAGGAAACGGTAATCGTTTTTTGTAACCATTGATCTGCCGTCAACGCCTGTACCTGCTACTTCAAGTGTTGCCCATACAGGGTCGCCTGAGAAAAGCTGATTGTATGACGGAATACGTGCAAACTTAACCATTCTGAGCTTCATAACAAGGTGATCGATAAGCTCCTGTGCTTCTGCTTCTGTAATAGTGCCGTTATCAAGATCTCTCTGAATATATATATCAAGGAATGTTGAAACACGGCCGACGCTCATTGCAGCACCGTTCTGGGTCTTGATTGCAGCAAGATAACCGAAATAGAGCCACTGAACAGCCTCACGGGCATTTGTTGCAGGAAGTGAAATATCATAGCCGTAAGACTCAGCCATTTTTTTCATTTCGTTCAAAGCTCTGATTTGTTTTGAGATTTCCTCACGAAGTCTTATAACATCATCTGTCATAGTGCCGTCGCCGCAGTTTGCGAAGTCTTCTTTCTTTTTCTCAATGAGAAAATCTATACCGTAAAGTGCAACACGGCGGTAGTCGCCGACAATTCTTCCACGACCGTAAGTATCGGGAAGTCCTGTGATAATCTTGTTGTGGCGGGCTTTTTTCATTTCGGGAGTATAAGCATCGAATACGCCCTGATTATGAGTTGTTGCATATTCACTGAAAATCTTATGCAGCTCAGGGTCAGGAGTATAACCGTTTGTTTCGCAAGCCTGTTCAGCCATTTTGATACCGCCGAACGGCATAAATGCACGTTTAAGCGGTTTATCTGTCTGAAGTCCTACGACCTTTTCCATATCCTTTGTGTTTTCGTCTATATATCCGGGCTTATGTGATGTGATTGTGGATACAATATGTGTATCCATATCAAGAACTCCGCCTTTGGCTCTTTCTTCCTTCTGCAATTCCTGCAGCTTGCTCCAGAGTTCATTTGTTGCTTCTGTCGGGTCAGCAAGGAATGAAGAATCCCCCTCATAAGGACGGTAGTTATGCTGAATAAAATCACGGACATTTACTTCTTCTTTCCAGATTTTTCCGTCAAAGCCTTTCCATGCGGCAAAATTTACGTTGCTCACTTTCCAAAACTCCTTTTTCTTAAAATTTTTAATAGCCGTTTTTATACGCTCAAAACAGCTGCCGGAATAACCGGTCATAGCATAAGCTGACACAAGATATAGTATATTCATCATTTAATTTCAAATAATAAGTCAATATATAATTATTATGATTTTATATCCGTTTTTCGCTTAACTATGATTTTAATATATAGCTGATTTGTTCTTTTGTCAACCTTTTGAGAAGTGTTTTAAAAATTATCGTAACTTGTAATGTAAATACTGAAAAGGTTTATATCTTTATATGCAATTTTAACAAAGAATTTTTTGCCATATCGCAATATATGGTATATAATTTGCCATTGTTATAATATATTTTGTGGTTAGTGTTAGCTAATCATATTTACACCCGAAATTTTCTGAAAACAGCATAAGATATACTTTATTCCAAATGAAAATTTGACAATTTCTTCAAAATCTGATACTATTAAAAGGTTATATGCGAAAAAGCTATAATTATTATTTCACATAATTATCGTCCTGTATTTGTGTATAATGACGCATAAAATTAACTTCCACTCTTAAAATATAATTTGTTGTTAAGTATATTGTTTTTTAATATTTTGGGTTAAGTTCTCCCTGATGTCCGGCGGCATAGTAACTCGAATGTTAAAACTTCAAAGCAACTTCTGATAACATTGAGTGAAAAACCGACAGAAAGAGGTATTATATGAGCGAAAATACAACCGAAAATGCAGTTACTTTTGAAGAACTGGAGCTTGCTCCGAAAACATTGCAGGCACTTGACGAAATGGGCTTTGAACAGCCTACGGAAATTCAGGCACAGTCAATTCCGCTTATACGTTCAGGTGCTGATGTAATAGGACGTTCACAGACAGGAACAGGCAAAACAATGGCTTTTGCAATTCCTGCAATCGAAAAAATCAACACTCACGAGGAAAAACCGACCGTACAGGTTCTTATTATGTGTCCGACAAGAGAGCTTGCACAGCAGGGCTGCGAGGAAATAAAACGCCTTACAAAATTCCAGAGCGGAATACGACCGGTTGAAGTTTACGGCGGTGCCGCTATGGACAGACAGATTGTAAAGCTGAAAAGAGCAAATCTTGTTATCGGCACTCCCGGAAGAATTATGGATCATATGAGAAGAAAAACCTTGAAGCTTGACCGTGTTAAGCTGGTTATTCTTGACGAGGCTGACGAAATGCTGAGTATGGGCTTTAAGGAAGATATGGAAACAATACTCCGTGAAACTCCCGAAACCCGTCAGACCGTGCTTTTCTCCGCAACAATGCCGCCGTCAATTATGGCATTGACAAAGGAATTTCAGAAAGACCCTCAGGTTGTTCAGATTAACAAAAAACAGGTGACGCTCGACAATATTCAACAGCATTATGTCGATGTTCCTATGGGACGAAAAACCGACGCACTTAAACTTTTGCTTTATTATTATAATCCGTCACTTTCAATCGTGTTCTGCAACACAAAGAAAATGGTTGACGAAATTACCGAAAGCCTTAACAAAAGCGGCTTTAATGCCGAGGGACTTCACGGCGACCTCAAACAGTCACAGCGTACAACGGTTATGGATAAGTTCCGCTACGGTTCAACATCTGTTCTTGTTGCAACAGATGTTGCCGCAAGAGGAATTGATGTAAACGATGTTGAATATGTCTTTAACTATGATATTCCGCAGAATAACGAATACTATGTTCACCGTATCGGCAGAACGGGCAGAATAGGCAAACAAGGAACAACGATTACTATATGCAGCGGCAGACGTCAGGTTGTTGCACTCAACGAGATTGTCCGTGCCGTAAAATCAAAAATAACGGAAATACCTGTTCCGACAAGCAGCGACATAAGAAAACGCCTTAATGAAAAAAACGCTGAAATCGTTGAACAGACTATTGCCGAACAGCCAAGTCAGGTATATTCGGATATGCTGAACTCACTTCTTGAAAAAGGCTATTCCCTGTTTGATATTGCGGCAGCGGCTTTACAGTTGAATTTTTCCGAAAAAGAGATTAAAATAGAGGATATAAAGACCGAACGCAAGCAAAGCCGCAAAAACGGTTCGACAACTTTCAGCAAAATTGTCCTTGATATAGGCAGAAGCAGTCACGTTGCACCTAACCATATTGTTGCGTCAATTACGGAAAGAAGTCTTTTGCACGGTTCGGACATAGGAAAAATCGAAATTTATGACGACTGCTCAGTTGTTGCCGTTCCGTCGGAAACAGCACAGGAAGTCGTTGATATGATGTACGGTGCAAAGGTTTGCGGCAAGCCTGTAAAGACCACTATGCTTGAAAACGACAGCCGCCGTTCAAAGTCAAAGTACGGTCAGCACAAGCCGTATGAAAACAAAAAGGAAAACGGCGGAAGGTCATACCGCAAAAAGACCGACAAAAAATCTTATGACAGAAAAAACCATCATAAATCCTTAAAGCGTCAGGGCTGACTGAAATAACGATATTTTCGGGGGAAAAGCTTATGAAAAAATTTATTTGTATTATTGCGTCATTGCTGTTATGCACCATAGCTATATCAGGTTGCGGCGGCTCACAGGCAGAAAAAAACGAAGCGTCCGTAACAGGCGGCATAAACGAAATAAGTGCCGCACAAAGCTCTGTATCATCTGACACAACCGACAGCAGTACGGATATTCCTGTACAGAGTTCAGCAACGGAAGAACAAAATTCAGAAGAACCACCACTACCCGACGGAGTAATCAAAACTCCGACAGGAAATCTGCAATACAAAAACAGTGTGCTGTCGCTTTCGGTAACATTTCCGTCTGAGTTCTGTATGACAGATACGGCATATACGCCGCCCTACGGAATATATCTCAAAAATACCGACGGTACGGCGACATTACAGCTTGAATCCGTCGAGGACAAAAATGTCACCGTTGAGGATTTTGCCGAATCTCTGAGAAAACAAGCCCCCGACGGCGAAGTATATATCACCGACGCAAAGGACATTATCTGCAAGAGAACAACAACCGACCGCAGCGGCAACGAGCTTATGATATTTATTAAGGTTCGTGTTAAAAACGGCGGCTACAATGACGCAACGCTTTACTGCAAGGCTGACGAAAGAGCAAAATACGAAAAACTGTTCAACAAAATAAATTTTTCATAATAAATTTAAACGGCTGTAAGCACTATAATTTTGCTTACAGCCGTTTTGTGTTGTTATTGTTTTCAGTTCAAAGATTGAAGAAAATCCGTAAAATACTTTGGAAGCGGTGAAGATAAGGTTATTGTCTGCTTTGTTCGTGGGTGTTCAAAGCTGATGTAATATGCGTGAAGACACTGTCCGTTTAAAACTGTTATTACTTTTTTGGGACCGTAAACAGCGTCGCCTGCAACAGGATGTCCAATATATGCCATATGAACCCTTATCTGATGAGTTCTGCCCGTTTCAAGCTTTAATTCAAGATGAGTAAACCCGTTATAGCGTCCGAGAACCTTGTAGTGTGTAACGGCATTGCGTGAGTTTTTTTCCGTTACCGCCATTTTTTTGCGGTCTGTAGGGTGTCGTCCTATCGGTGCGTTTATTGTACCCTCATCGTCTTTAAAGTTTCCATATACAACAGCCTGATACTTTCTTGTAAAGCTGTGTACTTTTATCTGTTCGGCAAGAAGTCTGTGAGAAAAATCGTTCTTTGCAACAATAAGAAGTCCGCTTGTGTCCTTATCTATTCGGTGTACAATTCCCGGTCTTAAAACGCCGTTAATTCCCGACAGACTGTCGCCGCAGTGATACAAAAGTGCATTTACCAGAGTACCGCTGTAATTTCCGGTTGCAGGGTGAACAACCATTCCTTTGGGTTTGTTTACAACAAGAAGGTCGCCGTCCTCATATACAATATCAAGCGGTATATTTTCGGGCAAAGCCTCGGGCAGAACGGGTTCTGGAACTGTAACAATAATTTCGTCGCCTGTTTTGAGTTTAAGGTTCTTTGTCGGGACTTTTCCGTTTACCGTGACGTTATTTTCCTCAATAAGCTTTTGAACGGCAGAGCGTGTCAGCGTAGCGTCAAGCTGTACAATAACCTTGTCGATACGCTCGTTGTTATTTTCCTCAGCAACGGTAAAAACTCTGTTATCCATTATTGTCACCGATATTTTTATCCGAATTAACGCTGTCGGATTTAAGAGTTTTTTCAGACTTTTTGTCTGATGTAATAAACATACTTATTATGAACAGAACTGCACCTATTGTTATGCAGTAGTCGGCGAAATTACATACAGGCGGAAAGAAGGAAAGCGAAAGATAATCCACCACAAATCCTCTGAAAATTCTGTCTATGAGGTTTCCTATGCCACCGCCGATAATTAGAATTGCCGCCGTTGTAAACAGCTTGCCCTTGATTTTTCCGCTTACAAGGATATATACAAAAAAAGCAATCATAATCAGCGTGATAATCGCAAAAACCCACACCTGATTCTGAAAAATTCCGAAAGCCGCTCCCCTGTTTTCAACATAGACAAGCGAAAATAAATTGTTAATCACTGTAACACTGCCGACAGGTGCAAGAAATTCCAGAACAAAATATTTTATAACC
>JBJEOP010000135.1:0-5881 GCA_051880775.1 Acutalibacteraceae bacterium | reverse complement strand
ATAATGTATGTAAGAGGTGATTATTATGGAAAGTAAAAATATTATCTTTGAACTCAGAACCAAAAAAGGATTAACTCAGGACGAGCTTGCAGAGCAAATTTTTGTTACCCGACAGGCAGTATCCCGTTGGGAAACCGGTGAAACCGTACCGAATACAGAAACCTTGAAATTGTTATCAAAGTTGTTTGATGTTTCAATCAATACACTTTTAGGTTCTCCACGAAAGCTGATATGCCAGTGCTGTGGTATGCCACTCGATGACTCCACCATAAGCAAAGAACCCGACGGAACATTTAATGAAGAATACTGTAAATGGTGTTATGCTGACGGCAAATATACATACACAAGTCTTGAAACATTGATTGATTTTTGTGTTGGATATATGTCAAACGAAAAATTGTCGGCAGAACAGGTACGGGCTTATCTTGAAGAACAGCTGCCAAAGCTTGATTACTGGCGGCAGTCAAAGTAATGCGATATATAGCTGATTTGCGTGACTGAATTAACCCTCTGAGAGAAGATATACAGTCTTTTCTCGGAGGGCTTTTGTTTTGCTTTGACTTGTAAAATATAAATAATTTTTTAAACTATTGACCGATATTTTTTAAATGATTATAATAAAAGTAGCGAATTATGTGAATTGATGTTTGAAAGGGGAGATTTTATGATAATATTACAATGGAGTAAAACACAGATTATGTGTTTGTTGGTTCTGATGTATATTGGAATTATCTTTATAAAGGACGGTTACAAACTGGATCAGCGTACAAAGAAATCAAACTGCAATCATATATTTGACTTAATCTTTATTGTGTCAGAAATTGCCGTTTTCTTTGATGGTGTTACAGCCTGTACAGTAAATTATTTGGATCAGGTTCCAAAGGTTCTCAACCTGTTGGCACACTTGATAATGTTTGTGTCATACGAGATTTTTGTTACCTTATTATTTTGGTACTGGATATCCGTAACGATAGGAATACCCAGGAAAAAATGGATAAAGGCGGCGTATATTCTGCCGAATACGATTGCTGTTATTCTGACGATAATTTTTCTTCCGGATCTTTATTTTGTTCAGGGACAATATACAAATTATTCTATGGGAACATCGGTTTATATTTCTTATGGCAGTGTTGTGATTTACTGTGTGCTGACGATTGCAATAATAATAACAAAATACAGATATATTCCTCAGAACAAGACGACGGATTTATTGACTATATTAGTGTTTATCTCGATTATAATGCTGTTGCAGATTATATATCCGGAAGCGTTGGTGTCCTGTATGGCAGTTATAATGGTTATAGTCAGTATTTATCTGAATATGGAAAATCCGGCAATTCACGGTCTGGAACATTATCATCGTGAAATGGTTATGGGATTTGCAACATTGGTAGAAAATAAAGACGATAATACCGGCGGGCATATACGGCGTTCTTCTGCTTATGTTGTTTTGATTGCCACAAATCTGAGAAAAAATGAAAAGTATAAGCATTTGATTACAAAGGATTATATTGATAATCTGGAACAGTCTGCACCTATGCATGATGTCGGTAAGATTGGTATTCCCGATGCTATCTTACAGAAACCCGGAAGACTGACAGATGAGGAATTTAATAAGATGAAAGAACATCCGGTGCTTGGCGGAAAGATTATCAAGGATACATTCGGACATCTTTTTAACGGTGAATATGAAAATATGGCATTTCAGGTTGCAAGGCATCATCACGAAAAATGGAACGGGAAAGGATACCCGGACGGACTGAAAGGTTTGGATATACCGCTTTGTGCCCGTATTATGGCTGTTGCAGATGTGTTTGACGCAGTATCGGCGAAACGGTGTTATCGTGATGCTATGCCCCTTGAAGAATGTTATAACATTATATTAAAGGGACGGGGTACAGATTTTGACCCTGACATTGTTGATGCCTTTATGCTGGATACGGATAAGGTAGAAGAAATTTATCACAGCAAGATACATACATAAGCCATAATAAATTTTATCATACAAGCGGTCGTTTACAATTATACAGACGTGTCCGCTTATGAACTATTGTTCGGGAAAGTGAATTGCTATATGAAAAAATATATTGCATTATTAAGAGGTATCAACATAAACGGCAAAAATAAAATAGCTATGTCTGAATTAAAAGCAGGCTTTATCGAAACAGGCTATACGGCAGTTTCTACATATCTTAACAGTGGGAATGTTATTTTTTCGGGTGATACAGATGACATAAATATTCTGTCGGACGCAATAAAATCAATGATAAAAAACAAGTTTGGATTGGATATACCTGTTTTTGTCATTTTACAGAACGAGCTGGAAGATATATTGAATAATGCACCTGACTGGTGGGGAAATGATAATAAGGAGATATATGATAATCTTATTTTTATGTTTCCTTTGTTGTCCTATGACGAATTTTATAATGAAGTCGGAAATCCGAACGAGGAGTACGAGAAAGTATATAATTATAAAAATGCTGTTTTTTGGTCTTTTAGCCGTAAGGATTATCAAAAGACAAATTGGTGGTCAAAGACTGCCGCTTCAACTATAAAGGATAAGATTACAATTCGTACAGCAAACACCGTAAGAAAAATAGCCGAAATGTGATGAAATACAGAAAACTATCTGTAAATCCACGTTTGTTGTATTGAATATATCTATTTGAGAAAACAAAATTGTTTGCTTATTTAGAAAAAACGCTTTAAAACAACATAAACCGTTTTTTGTGTTGTTCAGGTTTGCTTTTTCCTCCGATATAATTAAAGCATAAAATAAAGGAGGCTGAAAAGCTATGAACACAGACAAAATTTATGCGGAACAGATTGCAAACGAATATGCACCAAAGGATACCTCAAAGGTAGTCGCACTAAGAAAACTTGATGCAAGAGCGAAAATGCCGGCAACAATTTTTGCATATACCTTTGGAATTATTGCGACACTGATTACAGGTATCGGAATGTGCCTTTCTATGAATGTCATCGGCAGCGGCACAACCGCAATGTTCGTTCTTGGTGTAATTATCGGTATAATCGGATTTATCGGAGTTGGAGTGAACTATCCTATCTACAAGAAGCTTCTGAAAAAAGGCAAGCAAAAATATGCTTTCGAGATTATTCAGCTTGCAAAAGAAATCAGCGAAAAGTAAATTATGAAAAAAGCAAAGCTGATTTTAAAAAAGCTGTTGTATCCACCGAAAAAAATACTGTTTATAATTCCTGTACTTTCGTTCACTGTACTTGTTTTCATCTTTGTTACAGGTCAGACAGAGAGTTTGTCGGCATATCCCGTTTATTGTATGTCGGCTTACTCTCTTGTTATTCTTATTGTTGCACTGCCACAGCTTTTTAATCGTATAAAATCAGGAGCTGAAAACAGCAGGCTGATAAAAAAGCTGTCGTCATCTTCTGTCGGCAAACGCTATATATCCGATATGTCGTTCAGAGGCGGTTTCGGTATCTATCAGGGAATGGCAGTGAATTTTCTTTATGCCGTGTTTCGTATCATAACGGGCATACTGTATTCGTCTGTATGGTTTATATCTATGGCGGTCTATCATTTTGTGCTTGGCGGAATGAGGACATATCTGATTTTTTGTTATCACCGTAGGGACAGGGGATTGTCCTATGAGTACCGCTGTTACAATAAGATTGCGTGGATGCTTTTTTTGCTGAATATTCCTATGGGCGGAATGATATTGCTTATGATAAAGACAAATTCAGGATTTTCGTATCCGGGCTATGTCATTTATCTGTCGGCACTCTATACTTTTTATACACTGACTATGTCGATAGTCAATCTTGTTAAATACCGTAAAATAGGCAGTCCTGTTCTGTCTGCCGCAAAGGTGCTTAATTTCGTTGCGGCAATGATGTCGGTTCTCGGCTTGCAGACAGCGATGATTGCACAATTTTCAACTGACGGCGAGGAATACCGAAAACTGATGAATACAATAACGGGCATCTTTGTGTACGGAATTGTCGTTATAATTGCCGTATATATGATAGTAAACGCCGCAATGAAGAAAAAGAAGGTGAATTGCAGTTGAATAAATCCGAAAGTAAATATTTTAACACTGCCGTACGAATGGACGAGGCTTTTCTGGAATTGCTTGCGAAAAAGGACTTTGCCTATATAACAGTAAAAGAGATTTGTGAAAAGGCAGGCGTGAACCGTTCAACTTTTTATCTGCACTATGAAACAGTGTCCGACCTGCTTTCCGAGAGCGTTGAATATATAAACGCTAAGTTTCTGAACTATATAAAGCACGATTCACAGGAATTTATTTTAAGACTGAGGGAATGTCCTGTTGATGAATTATATCTTATAACACCGGAATATCTCACGCCGTACCTTAACTATATAAAAGAAAACAAAAGACTTTTCCGAACGACAATAGAAAATGCCACAACTCTCAGATTGAATGAAATTTATGATAAGATGTTTGCCTGTGTGTTTACTCCGATTTTAGAGAGGTTCAGAGTGCCTGAACAGCAAAGAAAATATATTATGTCATTTTATATTCGTGGACTTATTTCCATTATTACCGAATGGGTAAATCAGGATTGTACCGACAGTGTTGAATATATGATTTCGATTATTCAAAAATGTGTAATGTATCGTAAAGATAATGATGAGAGCGTATGAAATTATTATTGAACAAAATAAAAAGCAACGGACAAATCGTCAAGGGTTTGTCCGTTGTTATAAAAATTAAATAAATCGGAATTACGGAGGTAATTATTGATGATAATCAGAAAATATGAAGACGGCGATTTATCCGCTATGACAGCAATATGGAATGAGGTTGTGGAAGAAGGAAACGCTTTTCCGCAGGAAGAATTGCTTGATGATATAACAGGAAAAGAATTTTTTGCGTCGCAGAGCTATACAGGTGTAGCGGAAGACAACGGAAAGATTGTAGGTCTGTATATATTGCACCCGAATAATGTCGGCAGATGCGGTCATATATGTAATGCAAGCTATGCGGTAAGCTCAATCCACAGGGGAAAACATATAGGCGAAAAACTTGTTAAGGATTGTATTGCAACGGCAAAAAAGGTGGGATTTAAAGTTTTGCAGTTTAATGCGGTTGTTGAGAGTAATATTCATGCACGACACCTGTACGAAAGACTTGGTTTTCAGCAATTAGGAACAATACCCGACGGTTTCAGAATGAAAGACGGCTCCTATGAAAACATATGTCCTTATTATTATGTGCTGTAAGTCGGAATTTTGTTATTTTATAATCAGCCATAACAAAAGATTTACCGCTAAAAATACAATATTGATTACAGTGAAAACAAGCATATATTTCGATGTGCCTGTTTTTTCTTTTTGTATAAACTTGAATGAAATAAGGCTTGCCATTGAGGCAATAAGTGTGCCGAGTCCGCCAAGATTAACCCCGATTAAAAGAGAAGTTGAGTTTTTTGTAAAGCCCGACAGAAGTATTGCAGCAGGAACATTTGAGAATACCTGACTTGCCAGCACTCCTGTTATTACTTCGTTGCCGTTTACCGTATTGCCCAGATATTGACTTACGCTTTGAATATTGCCGAGATTTCCGATAAAAATAAACAAAAATATAAAGGTCAGCAAAAGGCTGTAATCAACTTTAAGAAATATTTTTCTGTCGAATATCAGAACAACGGCTATAACTGTCAAAAACAATATAATGTAATTCAAAAGCCTGAATACGCCGAGAAGTGATACCGCAAAAAGAATAAAATACATTACCGTATATCTGACATCGGTTTTTTGAGTTTTCCTGCTTTTTGTTATATTCAGCGTTTCTTTGCCCGAAAATAACGAAAACACAATTGTCGCTTGCCAAGCAAAATACAAGAAAATGACAAGCAAAATACAAAAAACCGT
>JBJEOP010000134.1:0-5886 GCA_051880775.1 Acutalibacteraceae bacterium | reverse complement strand
AGGATGCGGCTTTCCTCCGGGAAAGCTTCGGTACAACACTGCAAGAAATATTGTGTTTTTTTCGAGATGATGCTGTCAAAAGATATATAGATTATTAAAAATATTAAAACAGACATTTACACTTTATAAAAATTATTGTATAGTAATTATATCTTTTATAAATTTTATTGTTTTTAATATTTTTTATAGCGTTACACCCTGTTATAGATATTTTGATAAATTAAAATATAAGTTCTCTATACAACATAAAAGCAGAGTTTTTATCATTTAGCACAAAATATTACATATTTTTTCAAATTACAGTGTTATCATTGTGTTTTGGAAAGAATTTTGTCGTATGGAGGTTGTTCTGATAGGGGATAAGCAGATAAAGCTCGAAATATTACGAATAATAGTCTTTTTATATACCGTAGTGCCAAGAGGCATTGCGGTATTTTTATTTTCGATAAAATATAATATTTATACTATTATCTAATTAAAACATTTAATAATCCAATCACGACCAGTAATACTTTTAATGGTAGTTTTTGAAATTCAGGAAATTGTATCGCATAGTCTGTCAACAACTTGACGAATATTTCTCTATATTCTGAGGTAACAAATATCGGGAAAATAATAATAGAAGTGTCTATGCAGGAACGCAATAAGACGATTATCTGCATATTTTTTAATGGATTGACAATAATAATGTCAGCTGATATAATTTACTTGATAATTGAAAAAGGGAAAAGCAGATTACTCGCTGTCCTTTACAGGTATATTTATATACACAGCCGAGAGAGCGTAAATGTTAATCATAAGGTTCGCAGAGCAATCTACGAACCTTTTTTTACTATAATTATTGTGTAATGTTTTTCATAATTTCCAAGAAAATCGGAGGGGTATGATTTGCAGGAATTAAAATACATAACGATTATTTCAAAAGGGAAAAAAGTCGTGCTGAACATCAGTACAATTCTTTATGTCCTTATGACAAATAAGATTGCCGAGATACATATTTCCGGAGGAGAGATATACGAAACACGAATGACTATTGGCGAACTCGAAGAAAAACTCGGCGATATATTCATAAAAGTGAACCGTGGGTGCATTGTGTCCACAATGGCAATACACGATATTACCGACAATATTAACCTCAACAACGGTGAATCGCTGATATATACAATACGAAAGAAAAATCAGATTATTGAGCAGTTTCATTCAAAGCAAAAAAACATTATCAGCGGTTTCATAAAGGACGGTATCCCGATAACAGAAGAAGAATATTTCAGCTATTACAGAAGTTTTGATAATATGCCGTTTGCATTCACAGATATCGAGATGATATTCAATGAGGAAAGTCATGCTGTGGACTGGATTTTCCGATATGGCAATTCTGCACTTGCAAGGCTTGAAAAAATTTCATTGGAACGGCTTATCGGCAATTCTTTCGGCACTCTGTTCAGCAATATGGATTCAAAGTGGCTCAGAAGTTATGAACGTGCAACGCTTTACGGTGAAATTCTGGAAATCATAGATTACAGCCCCGAAATAGATACATATTTGAAAGTAATATGTTTTCCGACTTTTAAAGGACACTGTGGCTGTATTCTGTTCGATATTTCAGAAATAGAATTTACCAAAAACAGCAGCGATGCCGAAAAAGCACTGATGTTATATTTCGGACAGTTTCCGGATAAGAATAACTGATAGTTATAATAAAAATAAATTACCGCATACCTGTTACTGTTATGTATGTTCTGCACACAATTCAGCGGAATATATAAAAAACAGCAGGGTATGAGGTTTATTTTATGTTGATTTAAGCCGTTTTAATGTCGTTTTACGCATTACTTATTGAAAATGAATACAAAAAAGTTTATTATTTATATGAGTATAAGCATATACTACACAAAAATACAGCGACAGAACGGAGGTTTTATAGGAGATTTATATTCAATAAAATGCGTAGATTAATAATTAAAGAAAGGAAGAAATACTATGAAAATTTTTAAAGTTTCAAAAGTTGTGACATCAATTATCCTGTCATTGGCAATTATTTTTTCAGGAATAGGTGTTATAACAGTTACGGTTGACGCTTCAACAAGCGTGGGTTCGAGTTATGCGACATTTGACACGAACAAAACATATTATATATGGCTGAAAGATGAGCCTGATAATACAGACGCACCGTTAAAAGAAATAAGACGGTCTATTTTCAGATGGAATATTAACGGAGACGGTACCGGTCATAACGCCGTAGTACATCTTGATTATCAATACGGTAAAACCTGCACAATGGAATTCAAGGATGTAGGCGACGGTTATTACGGTATTCATTATAAAAATACCGATAACCCTTATTGGATAGATACCAAGGGCGACAATACAGAAACCGGCGAAGTTCTTCATCAGAATACTGACGAACTGAAAAATGACAAGTATAATCAGCATTTCAAGTTCATTCCCGTACCGGGCGAAAAAGACACATATTATATATATTGCAGAAAAGCCAATCTTTATGTAGGAATCGAAAATAACAAGATTGAAAGAGAAGCAAAGCTTGTTACGGCTAATGAGTCTGACAGAAAAAAATGGATTATAACAAGTGAAGACTATATTCTTACAGGTCAGGAAGAAAATCTGTGTGGCAGTAAAAACGGTGTATATAAGCCTACAAAAGGAGCACCGATATTTACGCTTAACCCGGAGAATTATAATTGTGATGTAAATGTAAATAACGATGGCGATTTGATTGGAAGTTGTCTGCATCTGTTTTACATAGGTACCTCATCAAAAATTACTGCGGAATGGGTTGAATCTAAAAACGCATACAGATTACGGAGTTTTACACTTCAGGAAAATAGTATTGATAATACTATGGGCAAAGATTTTGTATGGGATGTTGACGATCAGAGTGTAGATGAGCATACTCCGGATAAAAATGTTGTAATACATCTTTGGAATGAAAAGGAAACCTCGCATGCCAGTCAGTTCTGGAGATTTATTCCGATAGAGGGAAAGAAAAATGTTTACTATATTTATAATGTAAACAGCTGTCTTTATCTTTCGATTGAAGGCGGATACAGTAACAACAAGAGTAATGATCGTAATGATTTTAAACTGGTACAAAGCAAAACAGCTTTCCCCTGGGAGCTTCATTTGCTCAATCAGAACGGACTTACAGAATACACAGGCGATACAACAGATGAAGAGATAAATCCTGGTAACTGGATGTCAAAGCTTCCTGACAGTATGTATCTTTCGGAGTTGAATATTCCCGGAACACATGATGCAGGTGCAACACATATGTTGACAGATGTGGATAATCAGGTATCCTCGTCAATATGTCATCAGCTATATCTTGATGAACAGTTAAATGCAGGTGTAAGAGCGTGGGATTTAAGAATAGACCGGAAAAGTTCTCAGTCTGAGGAAGATCCTAATATTGTTCATGGTGAATCTGCATTTATTTGCAGAAACCGTAACGGTGATATACTGGAGCTTGATGAGGTTATGCAAACTGCAAAGGATTTCCTTGCTTCCCATCCAAAAGAAACTATTGTTATTACATTAAAGGGCGACGGTAAGAGCTTTACTGATTTGCTTGGAAATGATGATGATGTTGCAACACAAGTTCTGAAATATATAAAGAATACCTCATATCCGATTTACCGACCTGTTTCAGGCAATGGTGGTAAAGTTCCGACCTTGGGTCAGGTAAGAGGAAAAATTGTATTTGTCAGAAGATTATCACTGTCCGACAGTTATATCAATGACTTGAAAGAGCAGTCAAAATCATTGTCATACTCACTGATTGACGCTTTCGGACCTGATGCAAGCAAATGGGATAATAATCATTATGCAGATTATAAACACGCTCAGCAGGTCGGCAGCAGTAATGTCTATGTTCAGGATAATTACGGTGAGGGCGATGCGAATAAAAAGCTTCAATATTTTACAGGCACAATAGATGATGCAACCAAAAATAAATTAACAGCAGACGGAAACGCTTATCTGTTCAATTATTCCGCAGCAACTGATAATTTGAGTCAGCCACGAGAAATAAACTCAAATCTGATGAGTGAATCCCGTCTTAATCAGCCGACCTCGTTATCTGACAAGAAAACTATCGGTATGGTAATGACAAATTATATTGACGCAAAGCTTTCAACAAGAATCTATATGACCAATTTTATTACCGAGCATAGTCATAAATATAACGATAACGGCTTCTGCACAATATGCGGTCAGTATCAGCCTGCAACGCTTAACAGCAATAATGTTTATGAAATCGGCAACGCAGGACAGTTCTTCTGGTTTGCGTCCCTTGTAAACAATGACAGAACTTTCGCTGACTTTGATAAACAGAACGCAGGTGCAAATGCTGTTCTTGTTAAGGATATTAATCTTGAAAACCGTGAATGGTCGCCTGTCAGGGATTACACAGGTGTCTTTGACGGACAAAATCACACAATTTCAGGTCTTAAAATTACAAAAACTCCACACGATACAGGTCTGTTCAGAAGTGTTTATGGCACAATTAAAAACTTTACCGTTAAGGGCGAGATGATTATTTCCGCTGACGGAGATTATATCGGCGGTGCAGTAGGCTATGCTGACGGTGCAAAAATTACAAATGTTGCCTCATACGTCAATATTTCAAATACAGCAGGAGCATTAAAGCATGTCGGCGGTGTTATCGGATATATTGCAAACAAAGATACATTTGTAGATAAATGCGTTTATTACGGTATTATGGATATAAAGGATTCTCACGACTGTATCGGCGGTATTGTAGGATATTCAAACGCCGGTGCAAGAATCAGCAACTGTGCAAACTATGGTACTGTAAGTGCATCAAAAAATGACGCTTATGTGGGCGGTATTCTGGGATATGTAAACAACTCAAAACCGACAGTTAAGGACTGCTACAACTACGGTACAGTAAGCAACGGTGAAAGTCAGAAATATTGCGGAGCAATTATAGGCTGGGCAAGAAATTACACTTCGGCTAATATAAGCAACAACTATTATCTTGGCAAATCATCATCACTTGCTTTTGGCAGCGGCAGTAAATCAGGAGCAACAGCAGTTTCAAAAACAGCTTATGATTTTAGTTCGGGTGAGGTTGCTTATCTGCTCAACCATAGTGTTACAGACGGTTCACAGGTATGGTATCAGAATATTGACAACGGCGAAACTCCCGATGATTATCCTGTATTTGACGGCGGAACGGTTTATTATCTTGAATACAAGGATTCTTATTCAAATACATATTCCGATGAGCCTGAACCCGATGCATTTGACAAGGACGAAAACGGCAATTTCATCATAAAAACCTACGACGACCTTGTAAAGCTTTCGGAGCTTGTAAGAAGTGATTACAAAAACTACGGTTCAGCTGATTATATTCTTGTAAACAACATAAAAGCAACCGATGATTCCGTATGGACACATGGCATAGGCTGTGTATCTGACGGCAAACCATTCAACGGTACATTTAACGGCAACGGCTACTGCATTATCGGTCTTAATGTAAATTCATCTGAATACGGCGGTCTGTTTGAAGTAATAGGCGAAAACGGAACAGTAAAGGATTTGTTCGTGTTTGACTGCGATTTTATGTCGTCATCAAAGGTAGCAGGCGGTATTGCGGCAGTAAACAAAGGTACAATCGACCATTGTATAAGCGGTGTAAATCTCACCACAGGTGATATTGTTTTTCCGAATATAACCATCAATGCATCATTGTATAATTCAAACATTAAGGGCGATTCAAGCGGCGGTATTGTCGGCGAAAACAGCGGCACTATCACAGGCTGTCGTAATTCAGCGGTTGTTTCGGGTACACAGTGCGGCGGTATTGCAAGTGTGAATACAGGCAAGATTTACGGCTGTGCAAAC
>JBJEOP010000133.1:0-5929 GCA_051880775.1 Acutalibacteraceae bacterium | reverse complement strand
AGGCTGTACAGGAAAATACCTCATACCATCATAACCGATAATTCCGAAGTCAGACAAAAATCCGTGACAACAGCCCTGACACATACATCCTACCCGATATAGTGATAACTCTATCAATATCCCCACAGATGAAAAGTCAAGCAATTCTTTGCAAGGTATTTTGATTACCCGTGAAAGCACCCAGACAAAAAGTGGAACAGAGAACATTATTCCAAAAAACGAAAATCCAAAAAAAGATATTCCCGTTTCTGCTATATATGAAAGGTTTTCAAAAATGTAGAGAATTTTTGCTCCTATTATCTCGGAAAACAGAAAGAACATTCCCAACAGTAAGGATTTGTACCATTTGTATTGTATTCTTTTCCCATATATGACATAGTACAACATAGACAATATAATACCTGTCACCCAGAAAAACAAAAATGAATTTACGCTATGTCCAAATAAATTTATATCAGGATACATAATATCACCAAGAACCTGAAAGTCGATAGTAGTTTATTATTCCGCTTTTATGCTGTTTAGACGCTAAACCTGACCAGCTTATAAGGTTTAGATTCTTATACTCTGACTTGGTATTGCCGATATTTGTTTGATAGTGTGCAGATTCTTTGACGCCAACAAGATAATCTATGGGATAAAATTTCCAGTTATTATCACATCCGCCTGCCTGTTTCTTGTGGTGATAAATAGTAATTGTCTTAACCTTTGATGAATTATAGTCACTCACCTTCATATCCAAATCAACATAAATAATGTTGCATTGACTTATATCGCATTTTCTGTTCTTGTCGTATGTTTCACTATGGTCATTTTTTACCACAGCAAGTGCTAACAGGTGCTTATATCCGTCAGGTGCGTCTTTGTCAGTCGGTATTACAATTCCCACTGAACGCAGATAGTCATAGAATGACATTGAACCGGCTGCACCCTTTATTGAGGATACAAACTCGTCAAAATCAGTCTTTGACACATAACTGAATTTATCAAAATCAATATCACAGTTGTAAGCACGGTCACCTCCGCCTGCAATGTTATTGCTTGAATTTGAAATAAAATCGGCAAAGTGAATGGTGTTCATTTCACCTGACAGCTTTCTTTCATTTCCTCCGCCTATATCAAGATTATAGGTATTATCTGTTTTCTTTCTGGTGAAAGAATCGTAAACGGAGTAAATTGCCGTGTTCAGATCATATTGCTGCTGGAAATATCCGCACAGGTAATCTATTGAAGTACGGGCAGTGGCGTCCATATTATTAGATGTCGGATAAATATATGTATCTGTGTTCAGATTATTTTCACTGAATTCCGAAGCATACTTTTTGCTAAGCTCTTCATATCGGTTTTTGTAAAAATTAAAGAATTTTTTACCGCCAAGAGTAAATCCCAGTACTGTTCCATCGTGGGCAATCACCATATCTTCAACACCTAATTTGTCCAGATTGTAGGATAAATCGAACATTACAAGGCTGTAAAGGCTCTCATAAGTCAGGATAATTGATGAAATATAGCTGTCTTCATATGTCTTTCGCTGAATATCCCACGGTGTTTCTGACTCAACAAAGTGCCTTACAATACTAAAAATACTGTATGTTTGCAATGATCGTGGCACATCGTCGGTAGTGTTTCCTGTACCCAGTATTGCCCTTCCCAGATCCATTGCTGAGTTGTAAACATCTGTTGGGGTTTTAAGACTTACCGGACGGACTCCTTTTTCGTTTGCCTCACCCCTGATACCGTCCTCAACACCGGCAATATCCTGAATAAAATTCTTTTCATCAAAGCCGTCAGTACCAACGGTGTCATTTGTATTTTTCAGATTGTTAAACAATGTTTTGTATTTAAAAGCGTCATTATAGCTTGGTAAAAAGATATTTACATACTGTTCTGAATACTTATTGTCCTGTAATTGTGAAGATATTTTCTTCACCTCGTCATTCAGTTCACCAATTTGCTTTTTTACATCTGTAATTTGCTTGTAAATATCATCATTTAATATTTCTTTTTTAAAATTAAAAACGCTAATTCCCAGACTGTTGAAAATATTATTCTGCACCCATTTTTCTGTTTTTGTCACAAGCTTTGTACCTAACTTGTTTACAAATTTTTTTCCCTGAGAAACAGCCTCGTTTTTGATTTTTCCTACAATTTCACTTGTGATCTCATCAGCAGTAAAACCGAATCTGTCATCGGATTTTTCATCATATGTCTCATATGTAACTTTACCATAATCAAATGTCTGCTCTTCCGTATTGTCGCATCCTGACATAAAAGTAACCGCAGATACCAATGTTGTGAGCGTCAACAGAACTGATAAACAGGAATTTACCATTGTTTTTGTCATAAGAACCCCTCCTGTATTTTTTAATGATAATCTGATTTTATAATACGCTTAAACCAAATTTTTTTCAATATTCGATGCAAAACTGGGCAAAAAAACGACATAACTGGGCATTTTTTACTTTTCAAACGAGTTGACACCCGTTGAAAATACCTTTATACTAAAAATGTAATTCAGAAATGGGGTTTTTATATGAAAAGGATATCAAAAACATTTATACCAAAAATATGTCTGTCGGTGCTGTTTTCTCTGATTCTTTGTGCAGTGTCGGCTACGGCTGTTTTTTTCTATACACAGCCTATGGAGGACAAATCATATAACCTTTCATTGCTTCCCGATGACGGTCAGGAATGGGAGGGCGAAAAAGGCTGGACCGTTTATTCCGATCAACAGGGCAAACGGAAAAATCTTGTTGCCGACGGATTCGGCGGATATGACGGCTTGGACTATGTCGGACAGACTTTCTATTTTTCCCGTGAAATGACGGAAGAGCTTGACAGCCCAAGCCTGAGAATTGATGTTGCCAACCGGAGCATAAGCATATTTCTTGATGACACGCTGATTTATACAGACTGCCCCGATGCAGACAACCGCATAGGCTATCTGGAGCTTCCGATGCTTGAATATGACAAATCAGAGCCTGTTGTTGTGTCACTTCCTCTTGACTATGTCGGTCATACTCTGACAATCGCACAATCAACACCCCCTTATTCCGAAAAGCAAAACGGTACTGATACCGTTTATCCCTGTAATGTTACACTTTACTGCGGTTATTCCTACGAAAGCGGACTGATTGCAGACACATCACGAATTATGATACCTGCCGTTCTGCTGTTTGCTCTTGAAATTCTGCTTTTGATTGCATTTGTATGGAATTCAACTCTTGGAAATACAGCTCCTGCCCTGCCTGCTCTTGCCACAGCAGCCTTCTTCCAGATGTGCGGAATACTGGTTAAGGCTCCGTTTTCCTATCAGTATTTCAAGGAAATGCCGATTGATTTGGAAAGACTGAGTTTTTATCTTTCCATAGGGGCATTATTGATATTTATTACAATAAAATCGAAAAAACTGCGAAAGTTTTTCTTAGGAATAACCATTCTGCAATGTGCAAGCGTCGCCCTTTATTGTATTGTAAAATGCACCACTTTGCTTGAATACGGCGACCTTTATCTGTTCATAGTAAATATTCCGCAAAATATAGGTTTTTTATCTCTGTTTGCCGTGCTTATCTGCTCTTTTATACAATGGAAGAAAGACAGCCGCTTTTTCCGTCATTACTCGATGTCGGTGCTTATCATTATCGGAATATATACCGTATTCCTCTTGATAAGTCCATTGTTCTCTGCGGATTACACAAAATCTGTTTTTGAACGAATTTACAATGACGCAATAAATCTTATGCCTGTTTTCACATTACAGCTGCTATGGTATCTTTGCCTTATTTCAGGTGTCATTTCGATTATAATTGAGCTTGTTGAAAGAGAAACAGCCAGAAGAACAGAAAACGCAGTGCTGACTGCAAGAAACGAGCTTGCGATGGAAAGCTACGAAAATCTCTGCCGCCAGTCGGAAGAGATAATGATGATCCGACACGACACAATGAAGCACTATGCATTACTGCAAACTATGGCACAACAGAATCCGGAACAGCTGCCTGATTACTTAGAGCAGTTAATCGGAGAAATGAAAGAAATTCGTCCTGTTGTGCAAAGCGGAAACCAAATGCTTGACATTATTATAAACGGTAAGCTCGGTATTGCCGCAGACAAAGGAATTACCGTTGAAATTATCCGTTCACAGGCACCGAAAAAGTTACCTCTTACAGATACACAGCTATGCTCCCTTATTACAAATATTCTTGACAATGCTATTTCAGCCGCTTCTTCCTTCGGGGTTAAAAAGCCGTACATTAAGCTTGACTTTCACTGTAAAAACAACAATTTTGTCTTTTTATGCGAAAACACTATGAACCCTGAGCAATCATCTCACCGCAGAACAAGTGAACGGCAACAAAAAATACCCATGTCTGAACATGGGTACGGTCTGAAAATTATCCGTCGTATTATGAAAAATTTTAATGATATGATTTCTATTGAAAACGAGGGTAATATATTTAAGCTTTCAATAATCATTCCGCTTGAATAACTTTATTTTTCCATCCAGGAAAAAAATTGTTTACGAACCTCCTGAATACGATGCTTGCTGACAGGGATACAAATTCCGTTCATAAGCTCCACTTCTGAAGCACGCACAACACGGATAAAACGCATATTCACAAGGAATCCCTGATGACAACGGATAAATTTTTGTTCTGAAATTTTTGCTTCAAACTCGGAAATTCGCATTGTAGTAACACATTCGCCCTGCTCCTGAACAACCCGACAGCCTCGCCCCTGTGTTTCAATATACATAATTTTTTCGGTTCTGAACCTTTGCGTGCCGCCGTTTACGGGAATTAAAAGCTCCCTGTTTGTTTGTACCTGTCCAAAGCAGTAAAGAAGCGCCTCACGAAAGCGTTCCTCTTCAATCGGCTTTGTCAGATAACGTGCTGCGGATACTTCGTATCCTCTCAGAGCCATTTCCCTGTTGCTCGATATAAACACAATCGAGCCGTCGAATGAGTCTTTCCGCAAAAACCGTGCGAGCTCCATTCCGTCCTGCTGCGGCATCATAACATCAAGTAAAAGCAAGTCATACGATTTGCCGAAACTTATTTCATCAAGCAGCTCTCTACCGCTTTCAAAGCAGGTAAGATTTGGCTTGATGCCTTCTTTATTGCATATTTGTTTTGTCATTTCGGCAATTATTTCAAGAGTACTCGAATCATCATCGCAAACAGCAATATTAAAAGTGTGACTTTGCGGTTTCAAGTCAATCACACCCTTCACTTTATCATTTTTAATATGTTTTTATTATACCACTATATCAAGCGTAAATCAAACAGGAAGATGAAGAAAATGTAAAATTGTAATGTGATTTATGTGCCGTTTGATTTATAGGGTGATCCTTGTATCTTTTGAGTATGTTATCATATTCAAAACTCACGATAGATGCACTTGCCCTCAGCTAAAACTTCCTGCAGCTAATTGTGTAGTAAATTTTCATAATCAAGTTACTGCTCATTTTGTGCAAACCAAAAACAAGTGGCAACATAATTGCTGTCACTTGTTTTTTTTGTTTTCGATTTTACTTTAACTGTTAAAATCAATCAGTCTTTTTTCTTGTAAGACTTCTGACAATAAGAAGTATCGCCATAACAAGAACTATTGCAAAGCCGACAGGAAATGTCATTGTGTTACCGTTGCTGCCGGTTGACGGAAGTTTTTTTCCTGCGTGGTTTTCGATTGGTTCGATAACCGTGAGATTTTCTTCAACAACTGTGTCATTATCATTTTTGCCTTTTACAGTTACTTCTACGGGGTCTGCCAGCAGATTGTAACCGTCAGAAGCCTTAACCTCCTCCAAAGTAATATGTTCCGTCAGCAATACCGTCAAAAGACGCTGAACCGTTATCATCCGTAGTCATTTTAGATACGTCAGACTGAGCGTCAACCCATGTGACTGCACCGTTAGTATCGGCTTTATAGT
>JBJEOP010000132.1:21910-32483 GCA_051880775.1 Acutalibacteraceae bacterium | reverse complement strand
AATTTGAATAAATATTCAAACTGTTAATAATTTATTTACTCATTCAAAAACCCTGTTTTTTTCGGATACCTGTATGTATTGAAATTCCACAATTCTATGCAGAATACCGTATAATAAATCTTCAAAATCAGTCTGTCCGTTTTATTGGACATACATTGATTTATAATATAACAGTATATATAATATTATTAACAAAAAGCAAAGGAGCGTATATATGACAAACGAAAATCGCAGATATATAGCTATCGACTTAAAATCATTTTACGCTTCTGTTGAATGTATTGAGCGTGGACTGAACCCAATGACGACAAATCTTGTTGTAGCTGACAAAAGCCGCACAGAAAAAACAATATGTCTTGCCGTGTCGCCGTCATTAAAAAGCTACGGTGTTCCCGGTCGCCCAAGGTTGTTTGAGGTTATTCAAAAAGTAAAAGCCGTAAATGCCGAACGAAAGTACAAAGCACCAAAGCACGAATTTATCGGCAAATCATATAACGATACCGTACTGCGTTCATTACCCGAATATGCTCTCGATTATATCGTCGCTCCGCCGAGAATGGCAAAGTATATGGAGGTAAGCACACGGATTTACGGTATATATCTTAAATATATTGCACCCGAGGATATACACATTTATTCAATAGACGAGGTGTTTATTGACGCCACAAATTATCTCAGCACCTATAATATGACAGCAAATGAGCTTGCAATGACAATCATCAAAGACGTGCTTCAAACAACCGGCATAACCGCCACAGCAGGTATAGGCACAAATTTATATCTGTGCAAGGTTGCTATGGATATTGTCGCAAAGCATATTCAGCCCGATAAAAACGGTGTGCGTATCGCCGAGCTTGACGAAATGTCATACCGCAGACTTTTGTGGAATCACCGACCGCTTACGGATTTCTGGCGTGTGGGAAAAGGCTATGCAGGCAAACTCGAAAAAATCGGACTCTGCACAATGGGCGACATTGCACGGTGTTCTCTTGGCAGTGCAAAAGATTATTTCAATGAGGATTTGCTCTATAAAATGTTTGGTATCAATGCGGAATTGCTGATTGACCATGCATGGGGCTGGGAGCCGTGCCGCATTTCCGACATAAAAGCCTACAAGCCAAGCACCAACAGCATTTGTTCGGGACAAGTCCTGCAAGAGCCTTATACCTTTGAAAAGGCAAGAATTGTCGTTCAGGAAATGGCGGATTCGCTCTCGCTTGATTTGGTGGACAAAGAGCTTGTAACGGATCAGCTTGTACTGACAATCGGCTATGATGCAGAAAACCTTAACGACCCCGCAAGATTTCAACAATACAAAGGAGAAATAACAACCGACCGCTACGGACGAAAAATACCAAAACACGCTCACGGCACAGCAAATATCGACCGACAAACCTCCTCGTCAAATTTGCTTATCAATGCCGTTACGAATTTATATGACCGCATTGTCGATAAAAATTTGCTGATAAGGCGTATTTCAATATCGGCAAACCGTGTTGTCGATGAAAAATCGGCAGCCGAAAAACAGGGGTTTCAGCAACTAAGCCTGTTTACCGATTATGAACAGCAGGAAAAAGAACAGGCAGACTTAAAGCGTGAACGGAGTATGCAGGAGGCTATGCTGACAATAAAAAAGAAATTCGGCAAAAATGCCGTCCTTAAAGGTCTGAATCTCCGTGACGGTGCAACCGCCAAAGAAAGAAACAAGCAGATAGGCGGACACAAGGCGTAAAACCTCAGATTGCAGAGGAGAATAGGTTATATGAAAAGATATATAGCTTTATTGAGAGGAATAAATATAAGCGGTAAAAACAAATAAATCCGATAGCTTTACGGTTTGTTGAAGCCAAGGAGGTTCTGTATGGAAAATCATAACGACAACCATAAATATGACGATATAATAAACCTGCCTCATCATCAGTCGCAGACAAGAGTGCATATGTCGCTGTATGACCGTGCGGCACAGTTTTCGCCGTTTGCCGCACTGACGGGATATGACGACGCCGTAAAGGAAAGTGCAAGACTGACCGACAAAAAGCAGGAATTATCCGACGAGGCTGTCTCACAGCTTAACGCAAAGCTGCTGTTTATTAAAGAACATATCAAAAATCAACCTGAAATCACGGTTACATATTTTGTTCCCGACGAAAAAAAGGACGGCGGCACTTATATTACGGAAAAATCCGCAGTAAAGAGAATTGATGATTTTGAGCGTGTTATTATATTAAAAAATAATGCGAAAATTCCGTTTGACAATATTTCGGATATTGAAGGAGAAATATTCCGTGATTTATACGATGAATTTTAAGCGGCAAGCTGCCGCAGCCAAAATTTGCGGTGTAGTCTGTCGTTTTTCAATATTTAATTACAAATCATTATACACCGTCTTGGATAATATTCAAAAAAACTATACAAAAATCTTTGAAAATATGATATTATATGGATATAATAAAATTTGCAGGAAAGCGGTGATTTTTATGAAGCGTCTTGACAATGAAAGCAGTCGAACAATAAACTACTCAGCCGATATTGCACAGCTCGAAAAATATTATCAGGAACAGTATGAGCTTATAAAAAGCGGAAATACCGATCTGGCAACTCTTGACCTTGTTATGCTCGGAAATGCACTTGATTTCATAAGGTTTGTAAGAAAAACCTTTGACATAAAGCTTTATAATGACGAAAACTCGGTTTCAAGGCTTGAAGAAGTGCTTGACGCTCTTAACAGGGGATTTTTGCAGGAAAATTTTCTTGATGAAAATAACGGCAATATCGCAAAAAAAGCCGGTGCATATCTGGGGTTTCTTGTAATCTCAAATATCGGCGGAAAATGGATTGATACCGAGAACGGTGAAGCGGTAGATGTAAACGGCAGAATGGCTTATGTATGCGATTTTGCTTTAAGCCGTCTGCAAAGCGGCACGGAACTCAATGTATCAGACTACTACAAATCAATCAGAACGGTAAAATAACATCAGGCGGTTATCCGCTAAAAATTTTCAGATTTATCTACGGAGGACAATTATATGGCAAATCACAGAGCAGACCGTGTTTCAGAGGATATTCAGCGTGAATTGACGGCAATTCTGCGTGAAATGAAGGACCCTCGTCTGCATAACGGAATTATCAGCGTTGTAAGGTGCGATATGGCACACGACCTTTCATACTGCAAGGTATATATCAGCTCAATGAACGGTCTTGACACCGCAAAAGAGGCTGTAAAGGCACTCAAAAATGCCTCGGGCTTTATCAGGCGTGAACTCGGCGTAAGGCTTAAACTGCGTTATGCACCGGCACTTGCGTTTGAAGCTACCGATTCAATAGAATACAGTGCAAATATTTCAAGAATACTCAATGATATTGAACACAAGAACGAAGAACGCCAAAAAGCACAGCAAGAGGAAGAACAAAATGAAGATAACATTGAATGAAGCATCAGAAATTCTGCTTGCACAGGATAATATTCTCATACTGACGCACAAATCGCCCGACGGCGATACAATCGGTTCGGGTTACGCTCTTTGTATGGGACTGCATCAGCTCGGCAAAAAGGCAAATGTGGTGTGCAGTGATGAATTTTCAAAGAAATACGATTATATCATCGAAAATGTACCGCCGCAGGATTTTGATGTAAAATTCATTGTCAGCACGGACATTGCCGACACTCAGTTACTCGGTGACAAACTGTCAGTATATGCCGACAAAATAAATCTCTGTATTGACCACCACGGTTCAAATACGGATTTTGCCGAAAAAAGCTATGTTGAACCGACGGCGGCAGCAACCGCACAAATCATCAAAAAGCTTCTTGAACTTATGAATGTAAACATCGACAAAAACATCGCAAATGCAGTATTTACGGGAATTTGTACTGACACGGGCTGTTTCCGCTACACAAATGTAACGGCTGAAACCCACAGAATTGCGGCTGATATGATAGAATGCGGTGCAGACAGCGGCACGATAAACAGAATTATGTTCGACACAAAGTCAAGGGCAAGAATTGAGGTTGAGCGTATGGTGCTTGACACAATGGAGTTTTTTGCCGACGGACAGGGTGCCTTAGTGTGCCTTACACAAAAAATGCTTGAAGAGTCGGGTGCTGACGACGGCGATACCGAGGGTATTGCGGCAATTCCACGTCAGATTGAGGGCGTCAGGGTCGGAATTACTATGCGTGAAAAGGAAAACGGAATTTATAAATTTTCCGTGCGTACATCTGACGATATAGACGCCTCGGCAATATGTGCAAACTTCGGCGGCGGCGGTCACAGGGCTGCGGCAGGCTGTGTTATTGACGGCGGATACGAAAATGCAAAAAATAAAATGATTCAGGCGGCTTCCGCTGAAATAGAAAGAGGACTATGAACGGAATTTTAGTAATAGACAAACCGACGGATTTTACATCATTTGATGTTGTTGCCGTTGTACGAAAAACTCTGCACGAAAAGAAAACAGGTCACACGGGAACACTCGACCCTATGGCAACTGGTGTTCTTCCGATTTTGCTCGGCAGTGCGACAAAAGCACAGGTACTTCTTCCCGACAGCGACAAGGAATACCGTGCGGAATTTAAGCTCGGAATTACAACCGACACCCTCGACATAACGGGAAAAGTTCTCAGCGAAAGCACTTTGCGTGTTTCCGCTGAACAGATACAAAACCTTCTTCCGATGTTTCGTGGAGATATTATGCAAAAACCGCCGATGTATTCCGCCGTTTCAAAGGACGGCGTAAGGCTTTATGAGCTTGCAAGAAAAGGCATTGTCGTTGAGCGTGAGGAACGACCCGTTAATATCAGCAAGCTTGAACTGACTTCCTTTGACGAGGAAAAACAGTGCGGCACACTGACAATAAGCTGCTCAAAGGGAACATACATTCGTGTTATATGCGACGACATAGGTCAGAAGCTCGGCTGTGGCTGTGTTATGACGGCACTAAGGCGAACAAGAGCCTGCGGTTTTACGCTTGATGACGCAATAACGATTGATACACTACGAAGCCTTGGCGGCAGTGATGAGGTACAGCAGTATATCCGACCTGTTGACAGCGTTTTTTCGTGCTATCGGAGCGTATATATTACCGAAAAGCAAGCCGTGCGTTTCGGTAACGGCGGCGGTCTTATGCTTTCAAGACTTCACGGACTTTCAGATGCCGCTGACGGCACATTATACAGAGTTTACGGCAGTGACAGAACCTTCCTCGGACTTGGTGTTGTAAATACCGAAAAACAGGAGCTTGCAATAAAAAAGAGATTTTAATTTTACGGTGACATATTATGCAAATAATCAGAGAACTGAAACGTTCCGAAAAGCCGACCTCAACCGCGCTCGGATTTTTTGACGGTGTTCATCGGGGACATATGGCTGTTATCGGAAATGCGACAGACTACGCAAAGCAAAATAATCTTGTTCCGACGGTTTTTACAATGCTGCAAAGTCCCCGTGAAGTGCTTACAGGCAAAAAAATCGGCAGAATTATTACACTTGAAGAAAAACTTTCCGTCTTTGAAAAGCTCGGCGTTGAACAGGTATATCTCATAGACTTTCGCAGTATAAAGGATATTTCCGCTGAGGACTTTATCAACAGGATACTTATTGACTGCTTTAACGCAACGCACGCTGTTTGCGGATTTAACTATCATTTCGGCAGCGGCGGCAGCGGTGACGGAAACATTCTTCATAGGCTGTGCGAAAAACAGGGTGTTACCGTTACAACCCAGCACTCAATCGACTTTAACGGTATGCCGATAAGCTCAACACGCATAAGACAAAGCATTGCTGACGGCGATATTACATCAGTAAATGAAATGCTCGGACACGAATACGGCTTTTGTCTGCCCGTAATCCACGGCAGACAGCTCGGGCGTAATATGGGTACGCCAACGCTCAATCAGCGTTTTCCCGAGGGGCTTATTTATCCGTCATTCGGCGTATATGCGTCGGCTGTTAATGTCGGCGGAACTCTTTACTGTGGCGTTACAAATATCGGAATAAAGCCAACGGTTGGTTCTGACGGCGTACTTATTGAAACATGGATGCCCGACTACAACGGCGGCGACCTTTACGGCGAAAGCATTGATGTAAGATTTATTGCTCATATTCGTGACGAAAAGAAATTCGACGGAATAGAAAGCCTTAAAAACGAAATCATAAAAAACAGCAAACAGGCTGAAACGATATTTCAAAAATATATACAACAAGGGAGGTAATAAATATGCGTATGGGAAATCCACCACCCGGCAGAGGTTTCGGAGGCGGACACAGACCACCACCACCCGGTGGAGGTTTCGGAGGCGGACACAGACCACCACCACCCGGTGGAGGTTTCGGAGGCGGACACAGACCGCCACCACCCGGAGGAGGTTTTGGCGGAGGTCACAGACCGCCGCCACCGCCGCCACGAAGAGGAGGTTACGGTTACAGACGCAGCAGCTGTTGTCTTGGCTGTACAATACCGGCTGTACTTATCGTCGGTGCTGTTGTAACAGGCGTTGTTATGTTTGTTACGGCTATTTTCTGAATAAACGAAAAACGGTGCGTCAGAAATGTATTTTTCTGACGCACCTCTTAATTTTTGATGTCAAATGTCGGATTTTATTTGTCCATCTGAAATTATAATTTTACGCTGACAAAATTCTGCAACAGTGTTATCGTGTGTTACAACTATAAGAGTTATATTTTGTTTTTTATTTAAATCAGAGAGCAACTCCATTATCTGAACAGAGGTTTCACTGTCCAAAGAACCGGTCGGTTCATCAGCAAGTATTATTGACGGTTCGGTTATAATCGCACGGGCAATAGCAACACGCTGACGCTGACCGCCGGATAATTGAGTTGTCTTTTTTTTGATTTGGTCTGCTATGCCAACAAGTGCAAGTGCTTTTTCGGCTTTACTGTACATTTCATCATATTTGCAATCACTGAAAAACAGCGGCAGCATTACATTCATAGCAACACTTTTACTGTCTATCAGCGAAAAATCCTGCAAAACAAAACCTATTTTTTTGTTGCGAATCTCTGCGGCATCTTTATCTGTAAGGGTATTTACCTGTTTTCCGTCTATCGTGAAACTGCCGCTGTCATAGGAATCCAAAAGACCGAGTATATTCAAAAGAGTAGATTTACCAGCTCCTGATTTTCCTTGAATTGCAACGCTTTCGCCGTCGTTTATTTTTAGATTTACTTTATTTAATGCGTTAAATGTTGACGCTTTTTTGCCCTTGCCGATATAGTAATTTTTGCATAAATCAATTATTTCAATCATATTAAATTTTCCTTTCTTACAGTTCACGCTTTGTTTCGATAATCGGATTTTTAAGATATTTAACAAAAAAAGGAATCATAGTCACCAATGATAATATCAGTGCAGAGCCTATGATTATAAGACAGTCCCAAATGGTAAAGGCAGCCTGAGATCCTGCAAAATCACTCAAAATGTTATCCTTTAAAACTACATTAAGTAAAAGGGCAATTAAAGAACAGCCGAGTGTTAAAATTACTGCCTCAATCAATACAATCACCATAACCCGTTTTTTAGATGCTCCGATAATAGAATATACAGTATTTTCATATGTGTTTGTGTCAAATACATACTTAAAAAGATAAGCACATGCAATAAAACATATTAAATAAATAAGCGATATATTTATTATTTTTTGCACTATTTCCGATATTTGCTTATGTGATGTTATATCGGAATATGGCGTTGCAATTTCAGATATTTTATGTTGCTTGTAAAATTTTTCCGAGATTTCTTTTATCATTTCAGCGTGGCTGTTATCGGACAGTACAGACTGGAAAATAATTGTAACCCTATAAATATCAGAAAATGTTTCGTCCTTATTTGAAAGTGAGTACTTTTCTTCCGGTGATTTTTCGGCAGTTATACTGCTTATACCATACTTATTCAAAAAGTCAAAATCTTCAAATTTTATATTTTCACCCTGTTCAAAGGAAATTGTGTAGGTTCGTTCAGAAAGCGATATTTCGTTGTATTCTTCTATAAGATTGGGAACACTGCCCCAAAATACCGAAAATATCAGAATACAGACAATACTTCCTAAAACATATAAAAACATAAGAAAGGGATTATTCATAAAATCATCTTTAATACGCATAACAGCTAATATTATATTTCTCAAATTCAAAATCCCCTTTTATGATTTTTTGTACAGAGTCATAAGAGTCATTTTCTTTCTGAAAACCATAATATACGGTATTACGGCTGAAATTATGGTATTTATAATCAAATATCCCCACAATGTCAGATAGCTTATTATTCCTATATAGTAATAGCTATTGTTAGTTATAACTCCGTTTGAAACAGCATAAGAAAACCAAATAAGATAAATTGTACTTATTATGCCTGCGGCTAATGATATTACTGAAAGTGAAAGCAATGAAGATATAAAATTCTGTTTTTTGGTACTTCCGACAATAGAGTAAATATTGTATTCTTTTTGTTTTGCTTTTATCATAAGAGCAGAGATGATTATAAACATCAGAGTTGCAGCTCCAAGGCAAACGCCTCCTGTTTTCAAGGCGGATTGTATACTGTAATTTATTGATTCATCAACAGCGGACAACATTTCTTCATAAGGCAAATATCTGTTAGCCACAACACCTTGCATATCATTAAAAAAAGAATCATAAAAGCTGCGGCATTTTTCTATTTCTTCGGTTGATGCATTATCTTTGTAGCTTACTATTGCAGATGTAGGATAACGATTTATTGTTTCTCCGAATGCATTTACGGTCTTTTCATCGTTAAGCAAAAATATCTTGTTAGTATAGGATATGCCATACGAAAAGTCGCCGTTTAAATCCATTGTTGCATACGGTGAGGCAACTTTGCCTATGATATGAACCTTATATTTTCCGAATGCCCCATAGTCAAATTCCATATCATCACCAATATGGACATCGGCAAAATTCGGGCCGCACACAACAGCATTCGGATATTCACTGCTGCTGTCTGCATTGTTAAACCAACAGCCCTCTGACAAATTAAACGCAAACCTTTTATATGTATCCATATTGGCAGTATATATATCAGATACGGTGTTGTTATATTTTGCCATACGACTTTCAACAGTATAGCTATATACTTTATCAACAGCAGGAAACTGTTTTATCTGTGCATAAATATCAGACTCAACAAGTGCAGAAAACTGTTTATTATATTCGTTAACATCATAATGTTCTACACCGTTTTCACTGCTGACAGCCTCTTCTTTTGAAAAAAAATATAGATTAAATTTATCATAGATTGACACATAATCCGAATTAGCAATATCGTCACCTGCGAACATATTTTTTGCCTGTATATAATATTCAACTCCTGCCGTCATATTTGAAAGGATAACACAGGAACTAACCATTATTATAAGTAAAGCAAGTGATTTTAAGATATTTTTATGAAAGAACTGAAAACAAAGCTGCATTTTTTTCTTCATATAATTATACATTCCTTTCTATAAAAACAGACAATAAAATTATTTTTCCACAAAATAGTTTGTGTAACTGTAAAATAACTTTATTAACAGTTAAGGGAAAAATTTCCACTTCCTGTTAAGATAATAATAGCACATAGTTTTCACAAAATCAAGAGTTTCCTGTAATGGTTTTTGCACATAAATATTTTTTGTGAGTATATCCAAAAATATTGCATTTTTATATACAAACATCACATAGCAAATTATCATAAAGAAACACATAAAAAAGTGCGTCAGAAAGTAGTTTTCTCTGACGCACTGTTTATTTTTTATGGATTAGAAACAACTAAATCATCAAAGTCTTAATCAACATACGGAATATTTATCGTTGACGCTATTTCATTTTTCAGCCCGTTATTATCAGTTATATAGTAATAACGGCGTGTTAAATACTGACTGAGCAAATTAACCTCATCACTGCTGTACACTGATGATGTGTTGTTATTTTTAATTTCATTACACATTATATCCATAATGTAGTATTCGTCATCAAGGCTTTTCACGCAAAAATCATTGTCAACAGAGCGGCATTTTTGTTTGAGAACGGCAATCGCCTGTTCATCGTTTTTATCCAACTCTTTTTCGGATTCATTAAACGCTTCAAGCTCCTTGTCTAATGCTTCATCAGACACGGTGGTTTCCGATCTGTTTACACTATAAGTGCCTTTGCCGCTGACTGCCTCCATTTTTTCTCTTAACATTTCTGCCTCCTTAGCCTCCTTTGAGGCAAGTTCCTCGGCTGTCGGTGAACTTTCGGGAATATAATCTATTGAATATCCCACAACCTTGCCGTCTTTATTACGAATATTTGATACCTCGTAACCTATATAATGATTGCCGTAAATATCAGTGTGTTCTGATGGATCATCATAATAGTAAAAACCTTCTTTTTGGTTAAAAGGTGAATTTGTTGTTGCGGAAACAGCCATAACTACCGAGCTTGCCACAACAGCACAAATTGACACTGCAATAATGGCTTTAATTTTATTTTTCATAATAAACACCAATCCTTTCATTATCAAAAAAATGAACGAACCGAAAATAATTGTACTATTCTGTTAAATTAAATTATTATTT
>JBJEOP010000132.1:0-21810 GCA_051880775.1 Acutalibacteraceae bacterium | reverse complement strand
TATCATAAAGAAACACATAAAAAAGTGCGTCAGAAAGCAGCTTTCTCTGACGCACCGTTTTTTATTCTTTAAACAAGCCTTTGACCTTGTCAAAGAAGCTTGTACGCTTTTGGTAATTGTTTTCGTTGGTTGTTGCCTCGTCAAACTGTTTGAGGAGCTTTTTCTGTTCCGCAGTAAGATTATGGGGAACTTCAACGACAACCTTTACATACTGGTCGCCACGTCCCCGTGAGTTAAGATGCGGAATACCTCTGCCTTTCAGCTTGAATATATCGCCCGGCTGTGTACCCTCGTGAACCATGTAGCTTACACGTCCGTCAAGAGTAGGAACCGTAACCTCGTGACCGAGTGCAGCCTGTGCAAAGGTGATAGGAATTTCGCACCATACATCGTCGCCCTTGCGTTCAAACAGCTCGTGCTTTTTGACATTGATATAAACGTGGAGATCTCCGGCAGGACCGCCGTTAAATCCGCTGTTTCCGTGTCCGCCGACATTAAGCACCTGATCCTGATTGATACCTGCGGGAATTGTTACCGTTACTGTACGGTTTGTACGGATACGGCCTGTGCCTGAACATTTTGCACAGGGCTTTTCGATAATTTTGCCTTTACCACGACACCTGTCGCAGGTCTGGGCAGTCTGTACAACGCCGAACGGGGTACGCTTCTGCGTTGTTACCTGTCCGCTGCCGCCGCAAGCCGGACAGCTTTTGAGCTGTGTTCCTGCCGCTGCACCTGTACCGCTGCAGTCCTTACAGGTTTCCACATTCTGGTATGAAACCTCTTTTTTACAGCCCTTTGCCGCCTCTTCAAAGGTAATTGTAACCGAAACCTCCGTATCTGCACCACGACGTGGAGCATTTTGATTTCTCTGAGTTCTTCCGCCGCCGAAACCGCCGAAAAAGCTGTTGAATATATCGCCTAAATCTATATCCTGACCGAACGGACTTCCGCCGTAGCCGCCGGCACCTGCACCGTAGTTCGGGTCAACTCCCGCAAAACCGTATTGGTCGTATCTTGCACGTTTTTCCTTATCGGAAAGAACCTCATACGCCTCATTGACTTCCTTGAATTTAGCCTCAGCTTCTTTATTGCCCGGATTAAGGTCAGGATGGTATTTTTTTGCCTGTTTACGAAATGCCTTTTTTATCTCGTCGTCGGACGCACCCTTTTGCACTTCAAGCACTTCATAATAATCCCTTTTATCTGCCAAGTAAAATCACCCCAAAAAATAAGTAGCGTTATCGTTTAAACGCAACATATACTGAGCAAATTCCGTGAGTTTTAAGAAACTGCTCAATCATTAGTTAATAATTAAATAATAATACAATGTGTGCGTCTTTGCAAGAAAAAATTATAAAAAATCAAAACAGCGTACAGGCAGAAACGATAATCAACCGTTCTGCCCTACGCCGTATTGAAAGAATACGCTGATTATTAGTTATTGTTGTTATCGTCAACGTCCCTGTAATCAGCATTATATACATCATTTTCTGAATGAGGAGCCTGCTGCTGTGCTGCACCCTGTGCGGCTGCGTCCTGATAGAGCTTCTCTGAAACTGCGTACATTGCCTTTTGGAGTTCGTCCTTTGTTGACTGAATCATATCCATATTGTTCTGTGCAAGGGCTGACTTAACGGCTGAAACCTTGCTGTTAAGGCTATCCTTGTCTTCCTGTGAGATATGCTCGCCGTTCTCGTTGATGAGCTTTTCAACGGCATATACAAGGTTTTCGGCGTCGTTTTTCTTGTCAACTTCTTCTCTGCGTTTCTTGTCGTCGGCAGCGTACTGTTCTGCGTCCTTGATAGCCTTTTCTATATCGTCCTTGCTCATATTTGTATTTGAAGTAATTGTGATGTGCTGTTCTCTGCCTGTTCCGAGGTCTTTTGCAGATACGTTTACGATACCGTTTGCGTCAATATCGAATGTTACTTCAATCTGCGGAACACCACGCATTGCAGGAGCAATACCGTCAAGCCTGAACAGACCGAGCTGTTTGTTGTCCTTTGCGAACTCACGCTCACCCTGGAGAACGTTTACTTCAACCTGTGTCTGATTATCAACGGCTGTTGAGAAAATCTGGCTCTTCTTTGTAGGAATTGTTGTGTTTCTGTCGATAATCTTTGTCATAACGCCGCCCTGTGTTTCAACACCGAGTGAAAGCGGAGTAACATCAAGAAGAAGAAGTCCCTGTACGTCGCCGCCGAGAACGCCTGCCTGAATTGCTGCACCGATTGCAACACATTCGTCAGGGTTAATGCCCTTGAACGGATCCTTGCCGATAAGGCTCTTTACGGCGTCCTGAACAGCAGGAATTCTTGAAGAACCGCCGACCATAAGAACCTTGTCGATTTCGCTTATTGAAAGGCCTGAGTCTGAAAGTGCCTGACGAACAGGAACCATTGTCTTTTCAACAAGGTCAGAAGTAAGTTCGTTGAATTTTGCTCTTGTGAGTGTATAGTCAAGGTGCTTAGGTCCTGTTGCGTCAGCTGTGATAAACGGAATGTTAATCTGGGCTGTTGTTATGCCTGAAAGCTCGATTTTAGCCTTTTCAGCCTCATCTTTAAGACGCTGCATAGCTGTCTTGTCGCCTGAAAGGTCAATGCCTGTGTCATTTTTAAAGCTCTGTACAAGCCAGTCAATAATCTTCTGGTCGAAGTCGTCGCCGCCGAGGTGGTTGTTACCGGCTGTTGCAAGAACTTCCTGAACGCCGTCGCCCATTTCAATTATAGATACATCGAATGTACCGCCGCCGAGGTCATAAACCATTACTTTCTGGTCGTTTTCCTTATCAACGCCGTATGAAAGAGCCGCAGCAGTAGGCTCGTTGATGATACGCTTTACATCAAGACCTGCAATTTTACCTGCGTCCTTTGTTGCCTGACGCTGTGCGTCCGTGAAGTATGCAGGAACCGTGATAACAGCCTGTGTTACCTTTTCGCCGAGATAAGCCTCTGCGTCAGCTTTCAGCTTTGAAAGAATCATTGCTGAAATTTCCTGTGGTGTGTATTCCTTGGTGTCGATTTTTACTTTGTAAGCAGAACCCATTTTTCTCTTGATTGATGAGATTGTGTGGTCAGGGTTAGAAACTGCCTGACGCTTTGCAACCTGTCCTACAAGTCTTTCGCCGTTCTTTGCAAAAGCAACAACCGACGGAGTTGTTCTTGAACCTTCCGCATTAGCGATAACTACCGGCTCGCCGCCTTCAATAACTGCTACACATGAGTTTGTTGTACCAAGGTCGATACCTATTGTCTTTGCCATAATAAATTCCTCCGATAAATATAATTTTATTTTTTCTTTAATTTATTTATGCGGCTTTTGCCGCTTTATGCTGTTTAGTTTGAAACCTGAACCATTGCGTGACGGATAATCTTATCGCCGATTTTGTAGCCTTTCTGATAAACCTGCACAATGTGGTCTTCTTCAAGCTCGTCATCGTCCGTTCTTGCGATTGCGTTGTGAAACTCGGGATTGAATTCCTCTCCACGCTCGCCGAACTCGGTTACATTAAGCTGTTTGAGTGCATTTTGCAGCTTTTGCTCAATCAGTTCAAGTCCTTTTTTGAACTCGTCCGATACATCGGCACTCGACGCCATTGCAAGAGCAAAGTTATCGACAACCGGCAGAAATGCCTCAACCGTTGCTGCAACGGCATTGTCGTAGGTTGCAAGCTTTTCCTTTTCGGTACGCTTGCGGAAATTATCATACTCGGCAGCCATTCTCAAAAACTGATCCTTTTGAGTGTCATACTCCTTTTTCAGCTTTTCGTAATCCGAATCAGAGCAGCTGTCTTTTTTTTCTTCTTTTACTTCTTCTGTCTTCTCGGCAGATGTATTTTCTTTCTTTTCAGCAGTTTCTTTCGCCTCAGGCTTTGTTGTTTTCTTTTTAGGCAAAACTTATTCTCCTTTCTTTACACCTTAAACGGTGCGTCAGAAGCATTGTTCTGACATTATTATATACAAAACAGACGACTGAATAATTCATTCGCTGTCAAGAAGCTCGCTCAGCAGTGTTCCCACTGTATGTGTTGTGTATTCAAGAGCAGAAATAATCTTGGGATAGTTCATTCGCACGGAGCCTATAAGTGCCAATGCCCCCGAACATTCAGGTGACGCCGTATAGTGCGTTATGATAATACTAAGGTTTTCAAGGGCAGGCTTTTGCAGCTCACTTCCGAGAATAACATTTATCTTTGAGTTATTGACTGAAAGTATCTTTGAAAGCTCCGAAGAATGTCCGAGAAACTCCATAACCTTTTTGGCATCTGTCGGATTAAGCTCCGGCATCACAAGAAGATTTGACTGACCTTTGATAGCAACACTGGTTGACGCCGCCTCCTTTGCCGCATCGTGTACGGCAAGCAGAACATTCGGCATAAACATCGACATCTCGCCGAGTGAAACGGCGGTGGTCTGCATAAATGCAGGAGTAACACCCGTTACCGGAGTATTCGCAAGGCGTTCATTAAGCACCTTGTCAAAAATACCGATTATCTCCGGCGTTATTACAAAATCACATCTGAAAAGCTTGGTTTTAACCGAGCCTGTTGATGTAATCAAAACAACCATTGCGGTGTGCTTGCCGGTCTGTACAAACCTTATACGTCTTATCAGTGCTTTTTCTCCCGACGGCGACGCCGCAACCGCAGCACAGTGCGTTATGCGTGACAGCGTATATGCGGCCTTTTCAAGCAGATGCTCGGGAGCATCGGCACTCAGATAAAGCGAATCATCTATTAAGCTTTGTTCCTGTTTTGTAAGCGGTGTAAGCTTCATCAGCCTGTCAAGATAAACCCTGTACCCCAGATTAGTGGGTACCCGTCCCGACGAGGTATGTGTTTGTTCGAGCAGCCCGAGCGACGCAAGGTCTGCCATATCGTTTCGTATTGTCGCCGGAGATACATTGAATTCAAGCACATCGCACAGTGTCTTTGAACCTACCGGTTCGCCTGTTCGGATAAAAGCCTCCACAACCGCTTCAAGAATTTTCATTTTTCTTTGAGCAGGTTCCATTCAAGCCACCTCTCTGTTAGCACTCTCAGTGTTCGAGTGCTAATCTATTTATAATTTACCATTACAGAGCCAAAATGTCAATATCAAAATTGTAAAAATATTGTTACCTTATTCATAAAATTTAAACAAATCCCTTTTATTCCCTAAAAACAGTTCTTTATTATCCCTCCTGCATAAAATCCAAGCCACAGCAAAAGGCGGAAGAACATATTACTGTTCTTCCGCCTTGTTTTGCTGAAACTATACAGTCACGCTCTGACATCGGTATCAGTCGTTTGAATATACCGGATTTGACAGGGTTGAATTACTATTGCCGTAAACAGCACCCGAACCCTTATCAAGACACTCAACAAACGGCGACTTCCAGTAGCTTTCATCAAAGAAGTCTGCAATATATTGCTGGGAAGCTGTTTGTTTTGACAGTTGGTAAGTGCCTTCACGGATTATGAATGAATGATCGTCGCCTGTGTTATCTCTGTACTTAACATTGATATCAGATTTAAATGTAACTTTGACCTTATTGGACGAAGCATCTACATTATTGAGATAGAAATGTGCATTGATAGTATGTGTACCGTCAAACGGTGCAGAGGACGCAATAACAAATTCCTTTGCAGTAAGAGTAACACGGTTGTTAATAACAAAGTTGTTGTCGTTGTCTTCATATCTGAAATACATTGACTGCAAGCTTGTATATTTACGGAATGTATTGATTGTAGATTTTTTAACTGTAACATTAACTGAATTAGCAGTTGATTTAATTACACCGCTAAGTACGCCTGATGAATTAACCCAACCAAGGGTTGAGGCATCTGACGCTCCCGGTATTTCACCGTAGTTTTCAGGATTTGTAAAGTAATCCTTTGAGTTATCGCTGTACAAATCGAATGTACCATTATAGAAAGGTGAGTTTGAAACGCCTGTATCATCATTGGTGAAAACATATGCTCCGGCTTTAATACGGTAGCTGTCGCCTCCCGCACGGGTTACATCGGTGTCATAGTTAAAGTACAGAACGGTATCTCTGTAAGTTGGTTTGTCCAGACCCGTAAGAGGATCCTTTTCGTGCGTCATTGTTACAGTATAGGTTTCTGTACTGCTGCTCTGTTCAAAGCTGTCCGTAGTGAACAGCACATAATCGCAGGTAGTATTTTCTGACCAGTACGGATTATCGCTCTGATCCATAAATACCCATGTTGAGTTCTCTGCCATCAGGTTTTTCTTAACGCCACGGGCTGTATTGTTTACTATGAAGTCAACATCCTTAATACTTGTATCGGATATTTTAATAATCGGGAAGTTTTCAGGATTGCGGCTTGTAACAGCCTCTGTTACAGTGCTGCCGTCGGATTTAGTATATCGAATCTGAACTTTCGCACCGTTTTTAACTGCTTCCTGTGCGTCATAGAAGATTACGGTTATTGAACCCTCACTCTTTACTTTAACGTTGGAGATTGCAGCTTTAAGAGCTTTTGTGCTTTTGTTGATAGCCGTTATATCAGCAGACGATGACAAGTAAGTATTCTCAGATGATTGAAGCTTTGTTTTGAGAGCAGCTATACTGGTATCATCATATTCCTGAGTACTGGTTCTGTTTTTGTACTCGGGATATACACCGGTGCTGGTGCCTGGGTGAACACCGCCTGTAATCGGCTTTGCAATATACATCTTTGCAGATGACATTGCGTTATAAAGATTCTGATAAGCCACTACCCAGCTGTGAAGATCAGCATATCTTACATAAGCGTCTTCGTTGTTGCGGTCGTAAATCTTTTGAAGAGATATAGTTGAGTCAGGCCTATCTGATGCGTCAAAACGTGTAAACTGTTTATACTGCTCATAAAGTCTTCCTGCATAATTGTATGTATTACTTCCGTTATCTGCAACATATCCGTCATCATCATACTTACCTATAATTACGGAACCGTAATATATTGTCTGTGCTTTGAGGAACTCACGTTTAAGAAGCGTCTGAGGTGATATATAATCGTTCCAGCCGCCGTTGCCGCCGTTCAGATTCGGATCAAAGAGAACGGTATCGCCGCCCTGAAGTGATGTTTTGTAAAGTACTGTTTTAGAGCTGTCATCAGTTACACTGAAAGTCAGGAACGGCTTATCAATGTCAACATCAACAAAATAGTAATTAACAGCTGACGGATTTGCCGAATATGATGTCATACGGTTTGTAAACAAATGTGTTTCTTCTATTCCGACACCTGAAGCCGTTACCTTTGCATTGCTCCAACCGCTCGGCATATTAAAGTAAATTCTTGTTTTTTCCACGGTTTTTTGGGTTGTGGTATCATATACATATTCCATCTGATTTTTTTCAGGGTCAAATGTATAAACAGATATATCATCATATCTGCCGCTGTCGGTATGAGTACCGTTCAGCGAGAGCCAAACATCGCCGTGTACATTTGATATTTGCTCCGTATAGGTTGTGTCGGAAGCACTTTTCAGTCCCTTGATTTCAAAGGTATAATTTGCAAGCTGATCAACAGGAATCTTAAATTCATACCAGTCATAGTAAGGACTCAGCGTTGAGTCGCCGACACGGTTCATACTGCCTTGGTTGCCGCCGCTGCCGCCGAACAAATTGCCGTTGTTTAATTTAAGACTATGATTCTGATTTTCCTTAACATTTTCACCATAGGTTTCAACATAAGATTTATTTATTGCCCTTACCTTATTGCCGCCGACAAAAGCCATTTTCAGATCGTTGCCTGTCATATCACCGGCATCAATCATCGTCACAACAGCCTTTATGATCGGTCTGGATGCAGGAGCATTAACGCCGCTAAAGCTGTTGCCTGATGGATTAGGCTCTATCGTAATATAAGGTTTTACTGTGTTCGTGCTATGATCACGCACATGAGCACTGGTGAACATTATTTTTCCGCCGACTTTTTTGTCGTCTGTACCGCTGCCTCCGGCACTGATAATAAGACCTACAACACTGTTATCAACTATTGCATAATAATAGTTTGTATCTTCATATTTCAAGAGCGGCGAACCCGGCCATGCTGCCCCGAGAGAACCATTGTCATCCCAGAAATATCCGTAAGGTATCTGTCCGTTAAGCTTTCCGACATTAGTTGTATTTATAACAATAAGTGTTTTGCCGTTCGGTACAGGCACTTCCATCTCTTTTTCTTCTACTTTTTGTGTATTTGACTTTGTCAGCTCTATTGAATAGCCGCCTGTTACATTTTCAAGAATAGTAGGAGAAATAAGGTTTTCTGCGTCTATTGTCGCATTTGAAATTTTGTATCCTGTTGAAGATGCTGTTGTTTCTTCATATTTCGGATATATATTTTTGACATTGATAAGTTCAACTGTTGTGTCAGTCGTGTATCTTACCACAAGCTGACCTGCTGAAGTCTTGAACTCATCAGTGTTTGTACCGGAACCGTCCGACTTGCTGTTTATTACAACCTTTTGGTTATCAGCATAAACAAACTTTGCTACATAGTAAAAACTGTCAGTAGAAGAGATATTAACCTCTTTGTTGTTTACCTTTACGAGCGGCTGATCCGACAAGGTTTTCTTTTCGATATACAAAGTGGTAAGCTTTTGCATAGACACTGTTGATGTCTTATTCTTGCCTGCGTTGCTAATCGAATCGAGCTTGACAACCATATTGTTGTCGGCAGCAGTATCAAAGGAAAGCTTATTTGATTCATATTCCTTGTTTTTATCGGTAATTGTAAGACCAACACTGCTGTATGTGTCCTTATTAACATCATAATAGCTTAAACCGGACGCAACATCTTCCGTGAGTGATGTATTCGGAACACGATAGACTGAAACGCCTGCATCACCCTCAGTTTTCTGTACAAGGTCAAGTGTATATGATGTATATCCTGCTGTTCCGTCAACCCATACTCTGATTGTTTTTTCGTGGTTAAGCTGATCGTTTGACGCATCAGGCTTTACAACCGTAAATATGCTGATAGCATCTTTAACCTTAGCAGTAGTAGTGTCTATTTCCTCCTGAGTCTTTGCAGATGTAAGCTTTGGTTTTGCTTCATCATATACAGCCTGGAGTGCGGCATAGGTTTCATCTGTGCAGTTAAGCCTTGGCTCTGAGTCAAGGAACCACTTTGCAGAAGACAGAGTGCTTGTAAGCTGTGTTGTATCAAGTTCAGTAATCGGATGAGCCTCTACATCATCCATCTTGCTCTGTAAATCTTCCACTGCCTTATCAACATCAGCCTGCGTTGTGCTTGTATCATTAAAAACAGCGGTTGCCTCTGTGATTTGAGTTTTCAGTATTTCTCTGTACGACTGTTCATATCTTGTATCGGTCGAAAGAGTTGTTGCATCATTTATAAGAGTTTCGAGCAGTGTTTTGTCAATAACGGTTGCCTTAATGTCATCAATCGCCTTTTGGAGAAGAGTTATCTGATTTGATGCGTCAGCTCTTGTAAGGTTAGAATCGTTAAGCATAGCCTTAGCCTTTTTATAAGCTCCTTCGCTTGCGGTAAATACGCCGAAAGCTGCACTGTCATACTTGCCGCTCTCCGCCTGTTCGGCAACTATATCATCGCCCTGTTTTACAAGGTCTGCAAGTTTTTTCAGAGTTTCCGGATCACAATCCTTACCGACAAGGGCATTTATCTTATCATCAAGCTCTTCAGCCTTGTCATTGTACTTTTGGTCAGCGTGTTTAACCTTATCAGCAGTTGTAGAACCCGACTGATTTTTGATAAAATCAGCATCATTATACATATTGATTGCTTCAACAAGTGTTGTAAGCATATCGTTGTAGCTTTCGTCCGTATAATCATCTGCCGAATACTGCTGTGCTTCAAGAATTTTATTATAAAGGTTAATTCTGCCTGTTGATGAGTTAAGCTGAACATCCTTATAGTTAAGTATTGGCGTTACCTTATTTTTGTGGTCGTATGATTGTGCGTGAATTGTTACATACGAATCGGAAGAAACTCCGAGTGCGACATTCGCATTGCTCTCAGAAAGACGTGACTGTATTGTGCCTGATGTAGTGTTTGCATATACCCACGCTTCGTTGTCCGAGTTCGGAGTAACAGTAACGGTATCCGTTCTGTTTACGCCCAACGCAGAATAGGTGATTGTCATTTTGAAGCTGTCGCTTGTTTCTACATTGGCAGTCCACCAACCGCAGCCCTCGTATGTCATAGCAAGATTACTAACTGCTTTTGATGCATTTCCGAGATAGCTTTTGCCCGAAAGAGACGCTCCGCCGACAGTTACCCCATTGATTACAGGTGCCGTAACAGTAGGAGTAAGTGCTGTGTCATCAACGCCCTTAATCTTAAAGTGTACAGTTGTTTTTGTATTTTTTACATAAACAAGCATTGTATCTTCAAGGTTATCTTGTCCGTTCCAGCCTGATCCTTTATAGTACCAGGGTTCAGACTTCAAAAATTCAAAATATATATTTTTGTCAGCCGGGTCAAGATACCAGAGGTGGAACATTTCACAGGTCTGAGTATTATCACCATGCTCAAGAACAGCACCCTTATTTGCAAAAATTATATTAAAATAATTTACATTTTCGTTCTTTGGGTAAAATGTACTTGAAAGCATACCGCCGCCGCTTTCAGAAACGAGTGACGGAGGACCTAACTTGTCACTGCTGCCTGAATCAACCCAGCGACCTGTGGGGTGAACTACGTTTGAATCCTGTTCATTCGTGTTTGCACCTGATAATGACGGAGTATATTCATAGCTGCCGTCACTTCCGGGCTTGGATTTATTATTATACTCATCAGCCTGATCTTTAAACGTCCAGGTATAGTAAGCGATTGAACCCCATGTCTGATCCGGTCTTTTCTTAACATTGAGGGTAATATTGTTTGAATAGTTTGATACACCGGCACTCGGCGGAATAGTCGGGTCAGTTATGCGTCGGCCGCCGCTCTTTGCACCGGCATCAAATGTAACGGAAAGCTGAGCTGTTGAACCCTTTTTTCCGAAAACGTCAGTGTAATTTGCATACGCTTTTAATTTTAACTTAGCACCTGCAAGACCGGTTGCAGGAGTATATGTAGCAACAACATATGTCGTCTTACCGTTTGTAGTGGTTACATCACTCGAAACCTCTGCACCGTCATTGGTTGTGCCGCCTGCAATATCTTTCATTGACATATATTGGGTAACACTTGCACCGGAAGATGACAGCGATGACATATTTTTGCTGTAATACGCTTCGGCATATTGAAGTGCACTCTTGACATTAAGATATGCCTGTCTGCTGTTCACGCTTGAAGACGTATTCGATATACTGTTTGAGGCAATCATTATAAGTGACGCCGAAAGGATAATCAGTACAGCAGTAATGCCTATTGCCGCAGGAAGAGAAAAACCTTTTTTGCTTTTTTTAATTATCTGTTTTATCATAGCATCAAAAAACTCCTTTCAATAGTTTAATATTTTACTATACAAATAAAATTGCTTTGTCTGAAACAGATACTCCTGAGGTTTCGTTGTATTCGCATACAACAAAGCTCTCAATATTGTCAACCATTGAACCGGTAGCAACAGGATATGTATCATTAAGATTGTTCATTACTATTGAACTTTCGACTGTATATCCGTTAAGCATCTCTATTTTATATTCAAGAAACAAAAACTTTTTTTCGGAGGTTGCGTCACTCGGATTTGTTTTCTGGCGTTTAAGTGAAACGGTCAGTTTCCTCACTCCGGACACAGTCATACTCGGACTTTTTTTAAGGCTTGTTTCGCCCTCAGGTATATTGTAGTCGTATGACTCAACAACTGACGAGCCGCCTTTGCTGAAAATATAATCTCCTTCGTCCGACGGAATAGTTGCGCCGGAACCTGAATCAAGAAATTTTACATCTTTTGCCGTACGGGCTGATCTGATAATATAATCTTCAAGCTGCGACGCTTTTTCCTGTTCCTGTTCGGTAGATGACGCCGTTCCGTAGTTCTGCAATACCATAACAAAGGCTCCCGTACCCATACCGAGAACTATTGTGAGAATTGCAACCGTAACCACAAGCTCTACAAGTGTAAAGCCCTTGCGGGATCTCAATTTTTTCATAACCTTTCTCCTTTCTCAGTATGCTTATTCCTGATACGGAACAAAAGACTGATTAAAAACAAAACCGGCAGAAGACTTCATTGCGGTTTTAATTATTATACCCTTAACATTATGACCGTTGACGCTGCTTGTCTTATCAATTATCAGCGTGTACTGACAATCAACATCATTCTTAGGGTATTGGCTGCTGTCAACATATTTTATACCGCTGCACTGTTTTTCTGCGGCTGCCTGAATTGCTGCGGCTGACGGCTCTGTGCTTCCGGTTTTAAGTGCATCAACACAATCCTCTGCATCTTCAATTTTTAATTCGATTTTTTTAATTGTGTCCATAATAACTTCATTGGTTGCTACATTTTTTGCTGCAACCTTATTTTGATCGGCGTTGCCGACTGTCGTTGAAAATCCGCCAAACATTGCACCAAGTGTTCCTGCAAAGACTATTACAACTATTGTAACGCCCACCAAGAGCTCAACCAAAGTCATACCTTTTTTTGAACGCAGTCTTTTCGTTTTTTTGTTCATAATGACTTTATCCTCCTTTAATATAGATCAAAAGATTAAATTAAGGCATATTAACGATTATGTATAATTACATTATACTATAAAAATAAATCTATTCAAGATATTTTTGTTCTACAAATTTAACAAATTATCAAAAAATCATTTGTTATAATTTTTATTATATAGTTTTTTTATCCAATTTTTTTATTAGTATTTGTCTATTTATACCATATTCCAATATTATGCATAATAAAAGGACAGAAACAGCCCATCCTGAATCTGTCCTTTTGTTTTCTGATATTTTGATATTCCGTAATTTATTAAGCCGCTGCTGAGATAAGGTCGTACATACCAAACATAGGCAAAATCATACCTACAACAACCGTACCTACAACGACACCGATAACAACCGTCATAATAGGCGTCATTGCTTCAGTAAGACGTCCTGTGGACTCCTCTGTCTGTGCCTCGAACATATCCGACATTTTTACAAGAGAGTCGCCCAGCATACCGGATTCTTCACCTACCTGTATCATTGATACAAGAATCGGGTCAAATACAGGGTGCTTTGCCATTGCTTCGTGAATAGTGATACCGATTTGTACATCATCAATTACAGCCTGTATCTGTGTCTGTACAAATTTGTTCGGTACGGCATCTCTTGCAAGAGCCATAGCCTTATGAATAGGAATACCCGCATCTGTAAGAGTTGACATAAGGCGGCAGAAACGGGCAAGCGAGTTCTGACGCATAATCGGTCCGAGAAGCGGAATTTTCAGCGAAAGACGTGCCAAAAACATCTGGAACTCCGCACTGTTCTTTTTCAACAGATAGAAACCGGCACCGATACCCGCAGCCAGAATAATAACAAGCCACCAATAGCCGATAAGGAAGTCCGAGAATCCCATAAGTGCCTGTGTAATTCCCGGCAGTTCACCGCCAAAGCTTGAATATACTCCCTTAAATGTAGGAAGAACGAATACGGTAAGAATAACAACAAGTGCAATAACAAGTACAATAAGAAATACAGGATACATCATTGCACTCTTGATTTTGCCTGAAAGTGCGAGGTCTTTTTTACATATCAATGCACACTGTTCAAACGCCGAATCCAGACGGCCGTTTGCCTCACCTGCCTGAATGATGTTGATGTAAATTTGCGGAAATGCTGCAAAGTTACTCATTACCTGTGAAAGCGTAAGACCGTTATAAAGTCCCTCGTTTATTTCTTTGAGGATTTTCTTCATACTTGCGTCTTTTTCGGAGTCAATCATAATCTGCATTGAAAGAGAGAGATTGATTCCGGCCTTCATCATCATTGCGAGCTGGTTCATCAGCTGCAAAAGTCTTTTTTTCTTGATTTTCTTTTTGTGAATATCTCCGCCTATATCCATCTGCCAGATACTTGTCGGTTCATCTGAACCTGCGGCTTCTTTAAGATCCTGAACTATAAGACCTTTGTCACGAAGTATGCTGATAGCCTGGTTTTGGGTTTCTGCCTCAATGGCACCTTCTTTTTTTTGGTTTCTGGCGTTCAACGCCGTATATTTATACTTCAATACCGTTCACTCTCCCTTATCTTCTTGCGTCAGTATCGCCAATATCAAAGTTCCAAGCCTTTGCAATCTGCTCGGTGATAAGACCCTGTGCAAGAAGATTATCAATACTCTTGTGCATAGTAATCATACCGTACTGCTGACCGAGCTGGATTGACTGCTGAATATTTGCAACTTTATTTTCACGGATAAGGTTGCTGATAGCACTTGTAACAAACATTATTTCAAATGCGGCAATTCGTCCGCCTGTTGCACGGGGAAGAAGTCGCTGAGAAATAACCGCTTTCAGTGATGTTGAGAGCTGTACCCTGATCTGCTGCTGCTGATCCGCCGGGAAAATATCAACAAGACGGTCGATTGTTTTTGCTGCACCCTCTGTATGTACTGTCGAGAAAACAAGGTGTCCGGTTTCGGTTGCGGTAAGGGCAATCTGAATGGATTCACGGTCACGCATTTCTCCGACGAGAATAATATCAGGGTCTTCACGCATTGCAGCTCTGAGTGCCATAGGATATGAACGGCTGTCAAGTCCTATTTCTCTTTGGTTGACGATACAGCGTTTAGGTGTATGGAGGAACTCAACAGGGTCCTCGATGGTGATGATATGTTTGCTCTTATATTTGTTTATTTCGTTGATAAGGGCGGCAAGGGTTGTTGACTTACCTGAACCGGTAGGTCCGCACAAAAGCACAAGACCGGAGTTAAGGTCAAGTGTTTTTCTGATTGAGTTAGGGAGGTTAAGTGTTGACAGTTCAGGAACAACGCTGTTGATAACACGGAGTACAAGTGATGTACCGTTACGCTGTCTGAAAGCATTGGCTCTGAAACGTCCGCATTCACCTATTTCTACTGCGGCGTCGGCTTCACCGGTTTGAAGGAATGTTTCAAATCTGGACTGATTAAGCACAGCTTTGATAATCGCCGTTACTTCCGCCTCGGTAAGTGCGGGATCATTGGTAAAAAATACATTACCGTGCAGACGGTATGCCGGATGGTTACCTGAGGCAATATGAACATCTGATGCACCCTTGGTAACGGCTTCTTTTACAAGACTATAAAAATCCATCGTTAATCTACCTCGTTCTGTTTTAGATTTATTGTGGCGGCTTACCGTCACGGAATTTCAGGCTGATTTTTTATCAGTCGTTTGAAATTGTTGTTTCAACAAATACCTCATAAGATGTTGTACCTGCAAGCACGTCTTTTCTGATATTTTCCTTCATAGGAATCATACCTTCCTTTATTGCAAGGTCACGAAGATCTTCCGTACCCATCCCGGAGGTAATGGCACGTTTTATTGTCGTGGTAAGAAGCATAACCTCGTGAACGGCAATACGTCCTTTGTAGCCTTTTTTGTTACACTTTTCACAGCCGCACTTGCGGTAAAGGGTTATTTTTTCATCAAGAGGAATACCGAGTGCCTTGCGTTCGTTTTCATCAGGCTCATACGGCTCCTTGCAGTTGGTACAAAGACGCTGTACAAGACGCTGAGCGATAATTCCGAGCAGAGCTGAGGATACCATATAAGGTTCAATTCCCATATCAATAAGACGTGCAACCGAGCTTGGTGCGTCGTAGGTATGGAGTGTTGACAAAACCAAGTGTCCGGTGATAGCGGCGGCACTCGCAATGCCTGCGGTTTCGCCGTCACGAATTTCACCGATCATAATAATATCAGGGTCCTGACGGAGAATACTTCTCAGGGCTGCCGCAAATGTAAGTCCGGCTTTTTCGTTTGTCTGAACCTGAGTAATGCCGGGAACAATCATTTCGACAGGGTCCTCAACGGTGATAATGTTAATATCCTCGCTCATTACTTCACGCAGAGCGGTATAAAGCGTTGTTGATTTACCTGAACCGGTAGCACCGGTTACAAGGATAATACCACGGTTACTTTTTATAAGATGGTTAAATTTTTCAAGGTTTTCCGGCAAAAAGCCTATGTTTTCCTTTTTAAGCTCCATACCGAGAGAGGTCGTAATACGCATAACTATCTTCTCACCGAAAATACTCGGCAGAACTGAGATACGGAAGTCAACCTCCCTGCCGGCAACTCTGTAATTGATACGGCCGTCCTGAGGGATACGCTTTTCGGCAATGTTCATATTACCGATGAATTTGATACGGCTGGTAACCGAAGGAATAAGCTCAGGGCTGGTTTCCATATAATTCTGGAGTTTACCGTCGATACGGAAACGTATTCTCAGGCATTTTTCCATTGGCTCGATATGAATATCGCTGACCTTTGAGAAAATTGCCTCTTCAATCATATTATTAACAAATCGGATAATCGGCTGGTCGTTTGCGGAAGCGTCATTTGCAGCTGCTTCTTCCGCTTCAATCTGTGCCTTGGATTTGGTCTGCTGTGTTGAAAGAAATTCCTTTGCGTCGTCAATAGCCTTTTGAGCGGCATACATTTCACGCAATTTTGCCGTGATTTTTGACGGCTCAGCAATAACGGGCTTAACTTTAAGCTTTGTTGCAATGGAAATATCCTTCAAACCCTGATAATTAAGAGGGTCAGCAACTGCAACCGTCAAAAAGCGTCCTTCCTTTTCAATAGGAATAACCATTTTTGACTGTGCCATATCCTCGGGGATAAGTCCTGAAAGTTCTTCATCAATCGGAACCGTGTCAAGGTCAATATAGGGGATGTAAAGCTGTTTTTCGAGTGCTTTGCAAACCTGCTGTTCGGTAACAATCTCATCTTCAATGAGAATATCAGCTACACGCTTTTCGCTTGTTTTTTGTTTTTGAAGGGCTTCTTCAAGCTGTTCCTCAGTAATATCGCCTGAGTTTAAAAGAATCTGTCCGATTTTCAGAGTACTTACTCTCATATTTTCATCCCCCGAATAAGATTAGAAAAGGTTAATATACACTCCTGCAAGATAGTTGATAATATTAAACAAAGCCGCATAGGCAATAACCGCAATCGCAATATACGGACCGAAAGCAAGCTGAGATTTTGCCGACACCTCATCGTCGGCGTCATTTTCGCTGTCCGTGCTTTCGGAAGTTTCCGTATTTTGTGCTGCCTTATCGGCAATAACTGTTTCTTCTTTTGTTTCCCCGTTTTTCGGCTGTTCTGCACCTTCACCGCCGCTTTTTGATGATGAAATAAGAATAATTACAACAAAACACACCGCCGCCGTAATAATTGAAAGTATAAGTGCGTATATTGTTCCGGGAAAGCCGGTAAACAAGCCCACGGCAAAAAACAGCTTGACATCACCGAAGCCCATTCCGTCCTGTTTGTAAATCCACATTCCGAGAAGGTCAATGAGTATCATAACCGCTGCACCGATTAACGCACCAACGACGGGCGACCACCAGCCGCTGTGAAGAATGTGTCTGCCCGAGGCTATGTCATATGTACTCAGGGCAAGTCCCGCTGCTCCAAGGGCAACGGTAAACTGGTCGGGAATTATGGTATATTTAAAATCCGAAACAGCTATCATAACGGCAAAAAACATTATAACAGCTAAAAGTATGAAATATATATCCTGTCCCTTGTTGAACTGCAAGCGGCACATAGCAAGGGCAACCGACACAGCGACAGAAACAATAATTCCGGTTTTTTTGTAGCTGACTCTTTTGCCGGACAAAAGCTCGGCAGAGGGAGTTTCGTTATAATCGCACAGCCACTTTGCGGGAACTTTGTTTATTACAAAATACGCAAGTGCCGTAAGCAGAAACCCGAGAGGAATACACGCAAGCACCCAGATAAGACCTTCGGTGCTTTGCAGATAGTTTAAAGGTTGCATTGAAATTTTCCTTAAAATTAAGATTTGATATTATGCGGCTGCCGGTGCTGCAGCATTGTCTTCCTGATTAAAATAGTAAAGATTCATAGTAAGGTGTACAGCATAAGATTCCTCAGATGCTGCTACTGATTCTTCATTATTGTTATTTCCCATTGCTTTACTGAGGCTGAGCTGGCTTATGTAATACGAACCGTTGGATTCGGACTCAAAATATTTGAGTGTTTCAATCATTTTCTGCTTTGTTGCCGTAAAATCAAAGTCAATGACTGTTGAATAAAGCGGATCTCCTGTTGAAGAAACTCTGCCCGCACTGTCGGGAACACCCTTTTGTACAGACAGTGTTGAGAGGTCATAGTTAAGCTTTTTAAGCATTGCTCTGATGTCGTCGGAAGTTTTCTTGGCATTTACAAACAGCTTGTCGCTTTCCTTTTCATACTGCTTTTTCATAGTGTCAATGCTTTTCTGAACCTCCTCGGCTCTTGCAAGATAGTCATTATACTGATTTATCTGTGCAACCGCTGATGTATGAGCCGCATTGTATGCCGGCAGTTTATTTGCAAAAGGAACCTGTACGAAAATAAGGAAGATTAAGCACACAGCCAGAATAGCTGCGATAATCCATATATATTTTGGAATGTTTATCTGCGGTTTCTTGTTATCCATTTATTATTTACCTCCATCAGATGATATTTAATGGTTATTTGTCAATTTAATTTGACGCAGCTGAGCTTTCATCTGACACAGACGATTCAGGTGCTGCTTCGCCGCTTTCATCGCCGCCCGACTCTGCCTCGGCTTTTGCTTTGTCGATAGCGTCCTGACTGATTGCCATTGACAAAGTACCTTGGAGATATATGTTTGCTGCCGAACCGTTGTTTATGGTGACAGTATTGGCTGAAAATGCGTCCGAAAGGCTGAAGTAACCGTTGTCAATAATTTCATTTCTGAGGTCAACATAAGCGTCATAGTTTTTGACATTAACTGACATTTCGATCATATTTGTATTGTTCTGAATAGATACGCCTGAATAGTCATTAACCTTATTGAATATCTGAGTAAACAATTCATTGACAATATCCGCTGATTTTATTTCTGTTTTTGGAAGTATATCGAGGTCAGCAGTAAGGTTGTTGAGCTTCTGAGTATATTCCGCTTCATCTGATATAAGCTGTTTTGCGGTTATGTAGTTCGGGTCATTAAGCGTTTTGTTATCATTTGTCTGCTGCATTTCAAGTGCCAGCCACCAGCCGCCGATGCCTGCCATCCACAAAGCCGCAATAATGCCGACGCCTATCGAAATATTCTTTCCGAGCTTTGAGCTGCCCTGAGCTGCCATTGCAGCCATAATATTTGATTCGCCGGCAATAAGGTTAGCTTCCTGCAAAGGCATTGTAAGAATACCGTTAAGCGTAATGAACGCCGACGCATCATATCCCTTGGCTGACGCCGACTCTCCGACAACAGGCGGTCTTGTTGAGCCTGTAAACAAATCGGAAACATTCTGAAGCGGTGCCGTAAAACCTACTGAGCGGCTGTAATTGATAAGGTTCGGAATTTTTGAAACTGCGTCGCAAAAAACAATTTCATCTATATCGAGTCTTTGTGTTGAAATTACAACTCTGAGATTTCTGAGGATTTCACCTGCGGCATTGTCGAGCATGGTCATTGTCTGCTTTCTTGTCTGTGGAGAGCGGCATTTGTTACATACTCCAAGACCTTCCTGACGGATAAGGTCAATAGCACCCATCTTACTCATACCGAATTCAAGAGAGAGCAGCTCGGCAATATCTTCGAGTACACTTGAAAAAGACTGCTGAAAAATAGGAGCACCGTTGTGAAGAACAACGAGGCGTGTTGCGGCAAAGTCAACGCTGATAAGTGCGATAGACTTTGTTGCTGAGTTAATATCCGCTTTTGCAGTATAGAGCATACCTGCGATAGGAGGAGTAACCTTTACAACATGGAGACCCTCTTTTTCAAAATTCACACGCAAATCTGCAAGCAATCCTGAATTCATTGCAAACAGGGATGCTGAAACGTCCTCTGCCTTGCTTGCCTTGCCGTACTGCTGACCGTATTCAAAGTTAAGGATTGTATATTTGTCAACATCCGAATGAAGTACATTTTCAGCTTCAACACGTGCAAAGGTCGGGAGAAGCTTTTCTTTTGAAAGAGGATGCTTGTATTCCTTGGTAATAAGCACATCTTCATCCTCAATACAAACAAACAGATCGCCGATTTCCATGCTCATACTTTCTGCACAGCGTTTTACAAAAGCGGCAAGCTCTTCTGTTTTTTCAAACGGATGATCTTTCAAAGAATCATTCAGTTCAAAAATCTGAGGAACATTAAAGCTTGTCGGCATACGGGAAGCATTTTTTTTGGATTTAATTTGCAGACCGCTTTCGGTTTTGTCATACTCTGCCGGAGTAAGAATCAAAAGACCTCGTGTAATCTGCATTACTGTTGCTATTGTTTTCATAAATACACCACACTCTTAATTTTTAAGTTTTGCTTTAAGCCGTTGACGGAATAATATCCGAATACTATAACTGAGGCTATATCTGTTTTTAATATACATACGTGCACATAGCTACAATTATAATATCTTTTACACTATTTTATCACTAACACAAACAAAACACAATGTTTTTTTCATAAAGTTATTATATTTTGTGCATATAGTTACAAAACCGCTCTAAAAATTATGCTATTATATACTATCATGGGAAAACATCCCATAAATTTCGCTGTATACTCTATTATATCAAATACTGTTTTTCAAAAATTAAAAGCCCGAAACATAAGTTCCGGGCTTTCGATTATTCAATTATGTAAGTTACAACACTTAATAAATCAAATATTAGTTAGCGTAAAGAGTTGACATTGTTGTAGAAGATGTAAGAGATAATGCACCTGTAGGAAGGTTAGCAGAAGTACCATCATAATATACGATGTCGCCCTTTGTGTTGTGTGTTGCACTGTTAGCGGATGAGAAGTAGCAAAGGTTGTCGTAAGAAACATCAAGTCCTGAATACTTCTGAGCATCTGCTACTTTAGCTGCTTTTGCTGCACTGAGTTTAGCCTTATCTGATGCACCGGCTGATGCTGCTGCTGTTACAGATGTACCGTCAGCGTTCGTAGAAGCTGTTGTAATTGTGCCTGATCTTACGCCGGCATAGAATGTCTTGCAGGCATTGTTAACTGATGCAGCATCTGACTGACCTGCTGACTGGTTAGCATTGTTGATGATACCAACAACAGCCGGGATAGCGATAGCTGCGAGAATTGCAAGGATTGCAATTACAACTACGAGTTCTACGAGTGTGAAGCCTTTTTTGCTCTGCTTAGCGAGCATTTTCTGTTGGAGTGTCATTGGAGATTACCTCTTTCTTAAAAATATTTTTTTGAACCGACTCTCTGAAGGGGGAGTGCCGTGTTCATTTGGTGTGTATATATATTAACCCATTATGAACACATTGTCAATAGTATTTAAAATATTTTTTCGTAAAATAATAAATATGTTTTTTGTGCATATTTTTTGTGCATATGGTTATATTGCCTGCCAATAAAGGCTAAATCATACCAAAATCAGTCAATTATGCCTTTATAAAGCTACCGAACAGGTTTATCGGTCAGATATCGCAGTATCAAACAAAATTCAGTATATTACGAAAATGATTTACTGCAAACAATATATACAGGAACTTTTAGGTTTTATCTTTTGCAAAACACCGACAGAAAATATTACCGCCTGAAATTTTTGCAAAACAAAAAAGCCTGTCCTGTTGGACAGACTTTATGTAAAAGGGCTCGCACCCTGAAAACTGAATAAAGATTGAAGCAGAAGAACCAAATAATGCTTTGGTCAAGCCCTCGACCTATTAGTACTGCCAAGCTGAATGCCTCACGGCACT
>JBJEOP010000131.1:0-6399 GCA_051880775.1 Acutalibacteraceae bacterium | reverse complement strand
GCACTTTTTTATATTTTAAAATAACTATGCATTGTGAATTATGAATTATGAGTTATTTTTAATACAGCTGTGGTCATAATAATTACGCATTACGCATTACGAATTACGCATTATTATTATACTCATATATGGTGGGGATATAGGATGTAAAATGTAGAAGTAAAATTGTAATTTTTTACTTTATTTTATAGCTGCTGTTGATATAGAGTTGGTAAATTATACTATATTTCAAATATTTATAGATAGCGGGTGCAGGTGTCGCTCACACCTGCCGAGGTCAAGGGCGAGCAGCCCTTGTGGGGTTTGGGGCAAAGCCTCAATTAGTTGTCAAAGCTGCTCTGGTCGTAGCCAAGACTGCGGAGGATTGCTTCACGGTTTCGCCAGTCCTCCTTGACTTTTACCCATATTTGAAGATTGATTTTGCAGTCAAAGAATTTCTCCATATCCTGACGGGCATAGGTGCCGATTTTTTTCAGCATACTGCCGCCTTTGCCTATTATAATTCCCTTGTGGCTGTCACGCTCACAATATATTGTTGCGTCAATGTCGATAATGTTGCTGTCGGGACGTTCTTTCATTCGTTCAACAAAAACAGCCGAGCCGTGCGGAACTTCTCTGTCAAGAAGTCTTAACAGCTTTTCACGGATTATTTCAGCGGCGATTACTCTTTCGGGCTGGTCGGTGAGGGTGTCCTCCTCGAACATATGACCGCCCTCCTGTGCAAGAGCTTTCAGCTCATCTTTGAGAGTGTCAATTCCTGAGTTTGTCTGTGCCGAACACGGAACAACGGAGGAAAATTCATACAATGACGAAATTTCGGAAATCTGTTTTGCAATAACGGATTTGTCGGAGAGTGTGTCCATTTTGTTTATTGCAAGTACGGCAGGCAGGTCAAGTGCGATAAATTTTTTAATGAGCTCCTTTTCCTCGTCGGAAACGGGCTTTCCTGCCTCAACAACAAGCATACAGGCGTCAACTCCGGCAACGGATTCGTTGACGGAACGCAGCATAAATTTATCAAGACTGTTGTGCGGCTTGTGAAGTCCCGGTGTATCAATAAATACAAGCTGAGTTTCTTTTTCGGTAAGAACACCCATAATTCTTGTTCGTGTTGTCTGGGGCTTGCTTGAAACGATTGCGATTTTTTGTCCCAGCATTTTGTTGAGGATAGAAGATTTGCCTACGTTCGGCTTTCCGACTATTGCAATAAATGCGGATTTATCGTTATTGTTTGTCATCTGAGTTTTCCTCCGTATGTTTTTTGCTGAAAATTCCAAGAAAAAATTTCTTTATTTTCAAGGGTTCAAAAATAATGTATATTACCGACACGGCTGTAAGTGCGATTATCGCACAAAGGTTAATCGGGTGTGTAACATAGAAATTATACAATGCACAAAGACCGTCAAAATTCCAGAAAAGAATAATACCTATAATGACGGCAAAAACTGCAAGAATAAGCACAGCCCCTGCTGCTGCGTCTTTTGCGTGTTTAATCAGCGTGTGATAATTCGGACTAACTTTATCACACAAATCCTCTATTGCAGTATTTACCGTTTCGGCGGCAATTACTCCGCCTATCGTCAGGAGAAGGAGAATATAATCTTCCCTTGTTAAAGCAAAAAAACGTGCAAAAATAAGAACATACGTTGCAGCAACAGTATGAATTCTCATATTTCGCTCGTTTTTTATGCAGTGTATTATTCCGCAGAATGCGTATTTAAAGCCACGAAAAAATGACATTATTCTTCTTCGTCTTTCATAACATAGCTTGATGAGCTTGGAAGTCCGAGAAGAGTCATTACCTTTTCTTCCTTTTCACGCATACGCAGTCTTTGCAGTCCGTTGTCCTCGTGGTCATAGCCGAGGAGGTGGAGCATAGAGTGTGCAGTAAGATAGCCTACCTCACGCTGTAAGCTGTGGTCAAAGCGTTCAGCCTGTTCAACGGCTGTTTCCATTGAAATTACTATATCACCGAGAATTTTTGCACCTGTTGTGGGGTCAGTATCATATTTTCCGTTTTCGCCCATAGGAAAAGACAGAACATCGGTTACTCTGTCCTTGTTGCGGTAGATTGAGTTGAGTTCCTTTATCTGCTGATTGTTTACAAGAGTTACGCTCACTTCAACAGAACCCTGAAATTCCTCCATTTTGAGTACGGCGTTACAGCAGCGGCGGATAAGCATACGCAGACCTGTGGGAATCTTTACATCTTTTTGCTTGTTGGTGATGATTACTTTAATTTTATCCATAATTATCTCTTGCCTTTCTTTATAATGATTTTATTATTTTTTGTTTTGGTTTTTTTCAAAAGCGTTGTCATAAGCCTTGATAATGTCCATAACGAGCTTGTTTCGTACAACATCCTTGGCACTGAATGTGATATTTTCGATGTCGTCGATATTTTTCAGTATCCGAATGGCGTCTTTAAGACCTGAGCGTGTACCCGAGGGCAAATCAATCTGAGTGATGTCGCCCGTTATTACCATTTTGGAATTAAATCCGAGTCGTGTCAGGAACATTTTCATCTGTTCGGGGGTTGTGTTCTGTGCCTCGTCAAGAATAATAAAGCTGTCGTCAAGCGTTCTGCCACGCATATAGGCAAGCGGTGCAACTTCAATATTTCCACGTTCGACATATTTCTGATAGGTTTCTGCACCGAGCATATCAAAAAGAGCGTCATACAGCGGACGAAGGTAGGGGTCAACCTTGCTTTGAAGGTCTCCCGGAAGAAATCCGAGCTTTTCGCCTGCTTCAACAGCCGGTCTTGTAAGGATAATGCGGTTTACCTGTCTTGCACGGAATGCCGTTACCGCCATTGCAACAGCAAGATAGGTTTTGCCTGTGCCGGCAGGACCTACACCGATTGTTATGGTGTTTTTTGATATTGCGATACAGTAGTTTTTCTGACCGAGGGTTTTGGGCTTTACGGGCTTTCCCTTTGACGTTATGCAGATACAGTCGCCGGCAAGCTGTTCTATGCGGTGTTCGTTCCCTTCATTTATAAGGGACATACAGTACCGCACATTCTGGTCGCTGAGAGCCTCGCCTCTGTTGATAAGGCTTAAAAGACTTTCGATAACCTTGACGGCTTTCGAGACATTTTCGGGTTCGCCAGTTATTTTGAGTTCGGAATCACGGCAGACGATATTTACCATATACTCGTTCTGAATAAGCTTGATGTTTTCGTCAAATGTTCCAAAAAGTGCAACAGCCTGTTCCATACGGTCAATATTCAGCGTTTGTTCTATCATTAAACCACCCTGTTGTAAAATTATGTTAACATGTTTTTAACAATTAAGATAAAAATATGTAATTGAAATATAATTTTTTATATTGTAACATAAAAATAGTTAAAAGTCACTATAAATTTTAAAATTTTTATAGTTTTTTTAAGATTTTTTAAGACGAGTATATTGCACGGCTGTATTTTGCGTGGTTAAAGCTGATGAAAAGCGGTCATTGTTGTATTTTACCTGAAAATGAAAGACTCTAAGATAAAATTACATCCAAATCAAGTGATATTAAATTATACATACTCTTAATTTGTAAACGAATACAGCATTTGTGCATATTTATTATAAATGAAAAAATTTTTAGTTGATAACATCAATTTACAAGAGTTAAAAAAAGGAATAAAATTATAATGTATAAATCAGAATAAACAGACAGGAGAGTGATTTTATTTGAACATCAAATCAAGTAATTCAAAAATCGGACTCGCAGGAAAAATTACGTCGGTAGTTCTTTCTGCGGCAATGGTCGGAACGGCGTTTCTTGGACTGACCGGAACATCAATATCGGCAGACGCCGCAACACAGACCACAACAGCGTCAACAACGGACTACGGTCTGGCTGACACATCACAGCACGGTGTTATTCTTCACTGCTGGAACTGGTCGTACAACAATATCAAAAAGTATATGAAGGATATTGCTGCTGCCGGCTACACATCAATCCAGACCTCACCGGTAACTCAGCCGAAGGACTATTACTGGGAAGGCATTGCATACGGCAATGTAGGTATTCCTGACGGTCTCGGCGGTTATGAGGGTAACTGGTGGAAGGTATATCAGCCTGTTACAATGTCAATATGCGACAACGGAAATACCTGGTTCGGCACAAAGGCAGAATTCAAGGCTATGTGTGACGAGGCTGAAAAATACGGCGTAAGGGTTATCGTTGATATTGTAGCAAACCATATGGGTAATATTCAGGGCTGGAAAATCGGCGATGTCGAAACAGTTATGAGTGATATTTCAAAGCAGGTCGGAGAATTCTGGAATCCCGATATGCTGACCGATCCTACATACTGGCACATCAGCACAAGCTGGGTACATTCAAGCGACGGACGCTTTGACGTAACTCAGGGTAATATGGGTATGCCTGACCTTAACACAGGCGACAGCAGAGTTCAGCAGATGGTTCTTAACCTCCTTAAAGAATGTATAGACTGCGGTGCTGACGGTTTCCGTTTTGACGCAGCAAAGCATATTGAAACACCTGCTGACGATCCTGCATTTGCAAGTAATTTCTGGGACGTTGTTCTTGATGGTGCAAGAGATTACTACAAACAGGTAAACGGCTATGACGGTGTTTACTTCTACGGCGAAATTCTCAACAGAATTGACGACGCAAATGCTGAGGCTTACTACCGCAGCAAGATGTCTTTAACAGACAACTCTAAAAGTGATAATATCAGAAACAGCGTAAAATACGATTCTGCCAGCGGTGCCGCAGAAACAGGTTTCAACGGATATATAGGCGGTGACGGAACAAAGGCTGTTCTCTGGGCAGAATCCCACGATACATACATGGGCGGCGGTTCTTCCTATGATGTAAATGACAGTGATATTAAAAAGACCTGGGCTATGGTAGCTTCAAGAAAGGATTCAACAGCTTTATTCTTTGCCCGTCCGTATTATTCAAGGTATATTCTTAAAAATGACACTTCGGGTTACGAATCAAGACAGACTTATGAGGAAATTCTGGCTCAGACTGACCAAACCCAGATAGGTGATGTAGGTACATTGACATGGGCTGATAAGGAAGTTGTAGAGGTTAACAGATTCCATAACTTCTTTGTAGGTCAGAGCGAAAAAATCGGTTCTTCGGGTGATTGTGCCTATAATGTAAGAGGCGGCAAGGGTATCGTTATCTCCAAGATGGACGGTGCAGGTGACGTAAGTATCAGTGGCACAGGTATGGCAGACGGAACCTATACAGATCAGGTTTCAGGCAATACATTTACCGTTTCAGGCGGTACGGTTGAAGGTACGGTAGGCAGTGAGGACGGTATTGCCGTTGTTTATAATCCGACAAATCAGTATGAAGACCCGAATCCTGAAGAACCGATAGTTATAAAGATTTCGGCAGCAACAGCTGACGGCAGCACTTCATTTATGAGTGATACGATTGATGTTACACTCAAAACCGAAAATGCCGTATCTTCAACCTACACAACAACAGAAGGCGAAAGCGGTTCATTCACAGGCACAAAGACAATAACAGTCGGCAGCAAAACCGAAAAGGGCGAAGATGTTAAAGTTACAATAACGGCAACAGCTGCTGACGGAACAAAGAAAGAAAAATCATTTATCTTTACAAAGAAAGCTCCACGCACAGGCTATCCGACACTTAATAATCCGGGTGTAGTATTCGACAATGAACAATACAACTGGCCAAAGGTTTATGTTTATGTTTATGACAGCTCGAAGAACAACAATGCAGCTTGGCCGGGTGTTGCTATGACAGAAGTTGACGGTAACTATTATACTTATGAATTTCCGTCAAATCTCAGCGGTCAGCTCTATGTTATCTTCAACAACGGTTCGGGTGTGCAGTATCCGACAGGCGATGGCTTGAAAATGCTTTCAACAGAAAAGAAACTTTTCCTGGACAAAGAACTTGTTGACCTGCCTGAAACACCTGTTGGAGAGTTGAAGGTGAGTCTTTCGAGTTCTGCGTCTTCTATTGAACTTGGTGATACCGTTACTCTTACCGCAGCAGCAACAAATAATGATGGTGCTGTTACATATGAGTTTACTTCTGCTGACGGCACTGTAATTAAATCTTACAGCTCATCAGCTTCATGCACATGGACTCCGACAGCGGCAGGTACATATACAATAACCGTAAACGCAAAGGATTCTTCATCAACTGCATCGGCAACAACAAAAATTACAGTTATTCAGACTGAAACACCGCTTGCAAACAACTCAACAGTAAGCGAAACAACAATCAACAAGGGTGAGTCAATAACAATTAACGCTTCTGCAACAGGCGGCACAGCACCGTATCAGTATGCAGTAACGGCAAGACATTCAACAGCAAGCAGCTGGACGGTTCTCAAAGGCTACAACACAACTGCAACACATACCTGGACACCAGGCAAAACAGGAA
>JBJEOP010000130.1:0-6422 GCA_051880775.1 Acutalibacteraceae bacterium | reverse complement strand
GTTTGCACAGCCGTAAATCTTGCCTGTATTCACACTTGCAATACCGCCGCACTGTTTACCCGAAACAACTGCTGAATTACAACAGCCTGTGACAGTGCCGCTGTTTTCGCCGACAATACCGCCGCTTGAATCGCCCTTAATGTCTGAATTAAGTGATGCCAAATCAATGGTTTTATCCGAAAGAACTATACAACCCGTGGTGAGATTTACACCGCTTGAACAATGGTCGATTGTGCCTTTGTTTACTGCCGCAATACCGCCTGCTGCCTTTGATGACGATATGAAATCGCAGTCAAACACTAACAAATTCTTTACGGTTCCTTTTTCGCCTGTTGCTTCAAACAGACCGCCGTATTCAGATGAATTTACATTAAGACCGATAATACAGTAGCCGTTGCCGTCAAATGTACCGTTGAAAGGCTTGTTCTCTGACAGACAGCCTATGCCCTGCGTCCATTCGGAATCATCAGGTGCTTTTATGTTGTTTACAAGAATATAATTCTTTGTACCATAATTATCATAATCGAATTTTACAAGCTCTGACAGCATTACAAGGTCGTTATAGGTTCTTATGATGAAATTGCCTTTTTCGTCCTTATCAAATGCTTTGGAATTTGAATAAGAATTCCTGTATGCAAGATAATAAACCGTACCGCCGTCAAATTTCGGATAAGCGTCAGGAGTTTCACCGTTGTCGATGTTCTGATACCAAATCTGAGTACCGTCTGTAACACTATGGTTGAGCAGATATGCAACCTCGCCCGAACTAAAAGCATAAGCTGTTTTTGAAACTGCTGTTGCTCCTGATTTACTGTCGCTGCCAAAAGCACGTGATGATGATTTGTCAAGATAATAGTTGTTGCTTATATTAGCCGAAGTGTAATTTCTTGCCCAGCCTATAATTGCTCCGCAATATTTCTGACTTTCACCGTTGCTTACCGTTCCGTAGTTATAGCAGTCCTTAACTGTCGGGGTTGAGTTGTTTACATATCCCAGAATACCGCCCACATAAGCGTCATTTTTTGATACACTTACAGTACCGCAGTTTGCACAGTTGCTGATTCTTGCACCGGCGTTTGAATATCCTGCAATACCGCCGATACAGTCGTCGGAGTCCTTTATATCCATAACACCGTAATAAACGCATTTATCTGCAAATGTTTCTTTATTTTCAATACAGCCGATAACACCGCCGACATGCTTTAATACTCCTGCTGTATTTGAAATATTGACGTATGAAGCAACATTTGTAATTTTTGCACCGTCAGCACAGCCTGCTGCACCGCCGATATGATCGCCGTCAGCAGAAACGGTTATTTTGCCTTTAACGGTAAAGTTCTTTAATGTTCCCGATATTTTTCCGAACAGTCCCGAATTTTTTGAAGTGTCAGTAATATTAAGATTAGAAATTATATGGTTTTGTCCGTCAAATGTGCCGTTGAAGTTCATTATCGGCGACCATTCACGGTTTTCAAGATTAATATCCTTAACAAGTACAGCGTTTGCACCTGTGTTCTGTTTGTCAAAATCAGCGTTAGTTTTGTCGCCGTTTACAAGGGACGCAAACCAGAAAAGCTGACCTGCATTGCCGATTTCATAAACGCCGTTGCTGTTAAGCGTTGCAGGCTGATACTTACCACAGTATGTGTATGTGCAGAAGCCGTTTTCATCATAATTATGAGTATGATTTCCGATAACTGTAACTGCATTTGTTGTTGCGGTATAGTTTTCTGAACTCGAAACATTCTTTGTCACAAGACATCTTATAGGCTTGCCGAAACTGTCCTCAGTAGTATCAAATATATAATTTCTTGAATCAGGGGACTTATTGTTGCTGACATCAATCCATTTTTGTGATTTTGAATTGTAGGTCTGCCAGTTATAATAAAGTTTTTCGGTTTCGCCCTTGCTGTCATAAGCATCAATGGAGAAATATGCCTCGTCGCCTGCTTTTTTTACATAGCAGTTTTTCGGCTGTTTTGTTATTACTACGCCGTCCGTATCAAATAATTTATCAATATTTGCCGTTACGGGAGCGCTGAGAATACTCTCATAGGCATCAAGTACAATTTTGTTGTTATTGCCTTTTACAGTTTTTGTATTTGCGGCGGCAATATAGTATACATAATCTCTTGATGTATTTTTCAGGCCGTCAACCTCATAGGTCATAATATCGTTGTATTTATTAAAATAAATCGGACCTTCCTTGTTCACAAGCTCTACTGTATTTTTATTAAGGTTTTTTACATAAATGTTATATGCGTCAGGCTTACGCTTGCTGTTTCTTACCGTATTTTTCCACGCAAGAGTTATGGAGTAAGTTCCGTCATCTTTTTTGGAAACGCTCTGAACACCGAAATATTCAGGGAGTTCCGGCGGCTTGCCTCCGAAGTTGTCCGTATAGTAGCTGAGAAGATATACAGAATTTCGTTTATATTCCGAATCTCCCTTATCAGTATACTTTGTGAGCTTATTGCTCGGATATGCCACTGCATGTGCATAATATATATAGTCTGCCGGCTGATAATGTACGATATTGCTTCCTATCAGGTTTCCGTTTGCGTCCTTTAATTTTTCGTAGCTACTGCTGGTTGTGGAGTTAATAGATGCTGTATTGGACTTTGCAAGAGCATCATATGTAATCGAGAATGAAATTCCATCGCTGCTGGAGCTTATACTGGAATAACTGAAATCAGCCGAAAATTTAAAAGTAACTACTGCTACTTTTACACTTCCATCAAATGCAAGACTGAATCCTTCTGTCGATTCACTGCTTTTGGTAACACTCACACTGTTTGATTTGCTTTTGGTATCGGTATTTACCATTACTTTTGTTTCCTGAAGCTTGCTTTCATCGTTCAGATTTGTCGACATAGCCTTTTTCAGATCTTCGACAGTAGAAGTATAGCCGTAAGGGTCACCTGATGAAGATTTAGGAAGATTAGTTATTACAGGGGCTGCATTTCTTTGCTCTTTATCTTTCAGCTGTTTCGCAAGTTTGTTATATTCAGAAACCGGCAAAGCAGCAAAAGCAGGATCAAGGTACTGTGTTGTCACCATTTCGTCCCATTCTCCCTGACCGTTGTTTCCGTTCGGAATCCATACATCATAAGTGCTGATAATAATAGGAATAACAAATGAAACCGCATAGTCCTGATCGGTATAGAGGGTGAGCGTTGTGGATTTTGAATAAGATGTTGTCTTAGTATGTGAACAGATATATTTTATGACAAAACCGCCATTTATTTCCAGCCCGAATTTCTTACCTCCGACTCCTACACCGCCGCCAACGCCTCCTGATGTCCTGAATCCTGTTCTTGTTTCGTGGGTAATTTTGTATGAAACAGCAGCGGAATTATTTTCTTGATAGAAAGGCGGTGCCTGTACAACAGAATACAAGGTAGGACTTGAATAACCTACGGTTTTTCCCTTGTATTTATAGTACATCCGGTCGTTGTCGCAATCCACAAAGCACATTGACATATATGTACCCTGATCATCTTCATTTTTAAAATGAATATAATCGTCGTATGCTTTGCTCTGCCATTTGCCCTCTGCATCACAGGACAAAAGAATTATATCATAGCTTATATCGTCAGTGTGACCTTCTCTTTCATCACCTGTAAGAAGTGCAATAGTTTCTGTCTGACCGGCTACATAGAACATTCCCGAAGCTGCTGTGCTTATAAAAGCACTATTCTTTGCATTGCACAGTTTTCTTATATCGGTTTTATATTCTGTATTAAAGTATGCGTCTTTGAAAAGCTCCTTGTCTTTGTACGGTAATGTATCAATAACAGCCAGCCCTGCGTCTGTATCCTCAGGTGCTACTTTTTCAGCACCGTAAACCTTTGAGTTCTGACAGCTGAGAACAACGCCCTGAATACAGAGATAATCCATAGTTGCAGGCGTATTTATGTTATATCTGCCTGCTGTAACGGCAATAGGCTCCTGTGCGTTCCAGTCAACCTTAACCTGTCCCGAAGCCGTAACTGTTACAGGAGTACTCCACACAAAATTATAGCTGCTGCCGTTCCAGTATATGAGCTGAACAAGATTTTCGGAAGTGCTGATTTTGTTTGTATCTGTATCTTTCGACAGACCGTATTCCTTCATACCTGCAACAACAAGCTCGTTGTAGCCGTCGCCGTTAAGGTCAGCGTCAACTGAGTTAGTGCTTAACATTCTTATAGAGTTATATCTGAGGTCACTCTGGAATTTTTGTACGTATCCGCTGTTGCTATATGAATAAATAGCTATGCACGAATTCATATTAGCGTTATTATCGTGATATACACGGGGAATACTTACATTGATTACAAGGTCATCGTAGGACTTGTTCTGATCTTCTGCACCGTTTGCACGGATTGATGTTGTGGAGAGTGCAACAATCGGCATATACCAGCTCTCAAAATTGTCTTTGCCTGATTGAAGTTTGTTGAGGTCTGACCTTATTGATGAGAGGTTAATTCTTTTCATATTGCTGATATTGAAATTACCGTTGTCATCAATATCGATAATTCCGACAAAAGGCTCACTGGTTCCGTTGTTTGCACAAGGGAAATAACACGCAAGCTCTTCTTTGCCGTCGTTGTCAAAGTCGCCTGCCGTCATTGCTGTATAGCCCTTTGACTTCTGAGCTTCCATGTCAAGAAGCTTGTTATTATTTGAAATCTGAATGTTCTGGTCGCTTACCTGTGTCCACGACAAAGTACTGCCCGAAGTTGAGCGTTTATATGTTCTTACTGAGGCATAACCTTTATTGTCTGCATATAGCGAAAAATATGCCAGTTCATCAACATTATCACCGTTATAATCTATTCCGATTGCGTTGTGAGTCTGACCCTTCTTAGACTCGGAAAGAGATATTGTATTTCCTGCATTTTTAAGGGTGTCAATTCCGCCCAATTCATTAACAGGAAGCTCGACATTATCAATCGCTCTTATTTCGCCTTTATGCTGATCCTTTTTGTTAATCTGACCTATAAGCAGTTCCTCAGGTCTTACAAAAGTATAGCCGGCAAGCGGGTTATCAGTAGATGTATCATTAGCTATATCATTTGCCTGTTCCTGCATGGTTTTTGTTGTGCCTGATGTAGCCCCGTCGCCTGAAGAAACCTGACTAAAATTAAAGTCTGCATAAGTTTTGTCATCATTTGCGTTTGCAACAGTATTTTGTATTTTTTCTGTATTCGTCACTTCACTTGATTTACCCGTATGTGGAAACAGATAATCTGTATAAATTTCATCAAGCGAATATTGCTTTCCCTCCTCGGCTGAGTTTGATTCCGATTCAGAAACCGCACTGACGTCTGCAAGCGGTTTTGATTCCGATTCAGAAACCGCACTGACGCCTGTAACGCCCACAGTCGTCATAGATGCAATCACAGACAACGCTAAGACTGTTGACAATGAACGTCGAAATAACTTTTTCATAAAAGCACTCCTTTTGAAAAATAATTTTTGCGAATGTGTCAAATTGCTTTATTATTTTACTTTGCAGAATGATTTTTTTGCCGTAAATACCCGTAACTGTCAGCAGACCGTTCATTTCAGCGGCGTCGTCACCTTGCTTTCCAGCTCGCAATGTGTTACATCATTCCAGTGACGGCGTATGACAATATCAGCAGTAAGGTCAGTATTGTTATATGAAATGGACCATTGTGTGTTGCTTGTGATAACATCGGGCTTGGGGTCTTGTGCCGCCGCTTTCATTGCGTTCCACACGGTATCGTTGGTGTAGCTGCCTTTTTCCGTTTCCATCACCTTCAACACGGCGTCATAGCGTTCCCTGCCGTGACCGTAGATACCGTTCTTCTGATTTTGAACTACCTTATCCTTATGACGAATAAAGAAATTAGTAACCGCCTCTGATGGAGTATCTATAAGCTCTCTCGGTTCGCCGTTAATGTCATACTCTATTACTCTGCCGTCGCCTGATGCATCGGTTATGTAGAAATGGTAATCTCTGCCGCTTGATGCGAACATATCATAGCTGCGCAAAAGCTCCACTGCTTCCTCTGTGGTCGCCGCCCTGTCAAGAACAAGGCGTATTGCAAGAGTAGTTGAAATGACAGGCTTGCCTGTGTTCTGATGTACAGGCTCACTGTCAAGCGTCAGCACGGCGATGGACACACCCTTCTCATTCACACCGTCAAGGCAGATAAACGGAGCTGTCAGAGTCGCCAGCTTTTTTTTGATATTCTCATCAGGCACATTTGCTGAAACATTGTCAAGTGCGGCAAAGGCAATAGACTTATATCCGTCCTTTGGCTCACAGTAAACCAGCATAGCAGATGTATTTTTACTGAAATCGTAATTACGTCCCATATGAACGTCGCCGTCCGTATCGGTCAGAGTAAACGCCGTACAGCCGAAATTGGGTGCTTTGATCTTCACAGGCAGCAGCGGAAGAGCCTCTT
>JBJEOP010000129.1:0-6447 GCA_051880775.1 Acutalibacteraceae bacterium | reverse complement strand
TTCAGTCCGCAAAACCCGATTTATTCAAAAACAACATCAGACTGGCGTACTCACAGCGGAATTGACATAGGTGCGTCCGAGGGAACTCCCGTTCGTGCGATAACAAGCGGCACGGTAAAATCAATATCAAAAGACCCTATGCTCGGAAACGTAATCTGCATAAATCATATCGGCGGATATACAGCCTATTACTGCGGTATCAGCGACACTCCCGTTGTAAATAAGGGAAATATCGTTTCAACAGGCGACACAATCGGCTATGTTTCAACAGTTCCGTCGGAAATGCTTGACGAAAGTCATCTTCATCTTGCGGTAATGCTTGAAAATGATTATATTGACCCTGAAACATTTTATTGATTTAAAAAATTTTTACTGCCCTCGGAATTTTTCGTTAAAGGGGCATAATTTTACGGGGAAAACGGTTTTATTATACCGTTGCCCCGTATTTTTTGTGATTTCACTTGAAAATAACATCAATAACACGAAATTAACTTTTTGACATATTTAATACTTAAAATTACATATATTATTTAAATATTTATATCATGTTCCGCAAAATCAAAATGTCGTGTTTGCATAATAAATCACACTGTATTTTGTTGTATATTTTGGCAAAATTTAAAAATGACCAAAAAAACTCTTTCCTTTTATACGATTTTTACAAAAAAGCTTTTTTGCACTATAATAGCCGCAGTTTTTAGACATCCGTCGTATTTTTCCCCTTTTGTTATTAAATTGTTCATAATTCATTATCAATTTGTTTTGATATAAAAAGTCAAACCGTGATATATTATATATGAAGGGAATTGATGTTGTATTTGTTGAGACAACATCAATTATTGTAAGTTTTCGTTAGTTATACCTCTTAGAAATTTTTGAAAGCATACCAAACCATAATGAAGTGTCACATTTGGTTTGATATGCTTTCTTTTTTGTGTTCTTTTAATTTACTTGTTAATTGACATTGGGCTGATGTTAGAGTAAAATAATCTATAAAAAGATTCAAAAATAAGTATGAAAAATTTATATACAAACAATTATCCGAACTTTGTATTTACTGACAGGAAGGCATTTTAATATGAACACATATTTAAGAAGAACCTGGGCTGAGGTGGATATCGACGCCGTTGAACATAACTTTAATATAATCAGACAAACAACAGCAAGCAACGCAAAAATTATGTGCGTTATCAAGGCTGACGCATACGGACATGGTGCTGTTTTTCTTGCAAAGCTGTATGAAAAGTGCGGTGCGTCATACTTTGCCGTTTCAAACATAGAGGAGGCAATGCAGTTGCGTGAAAACGGTATAACCCTGCCTGTTCTTATACTCGGATTCACTCCTGCGTGTATGGCAAAAACTCTTGCCGACAATAATATAAGTCAGGCGGTATTTTCGGAGGACTACGCAATGGAACTTTCGGATTGTGCCGTAAAGGAAAATGTAAATGTAAAAATGCACATCAAGCTCGATACAGGTATGAGCCGTATCGGTTTTATGTATCAGAATATTCAGCGTGACAACGGCTCGATTGAACAGATTGAGCGTGTATGTCAGCTGCCTAATCTCATTCACGAGGGTATTTTCACTCACTTTGCACTCTCGGACGAGGCTGAGGAGGGCAAGGCGGCAACGCTCAGACAGTTTGAATATTTCTCTGACGCTGTTGAAAAGCTCCGTGAAAAAGGCATTGAATTTGAACTGACGCACTGTTCAAACAGCGGTGCAATAATCGACTATAAGCAGACATATTTTAACTGTGTTCGTGCAGGAATAATTCTCTACGGACTTTCTCCGTCACCAAAGCTCAAAGGCAAAATGGAGCTTATTCCCGCAATGCAGATTAAAAGCGTTATTGCACAGATAAAGACCGTTGAACCCGACACCCGTGTAAGCTACGGCGGAACTTATGTGACAAAAAAGCCGACACGGATTGCAACCGTTCCGATAGGCTATGCCGACGGCTACACAAGAAGCCTCGGCAACCATGCATATATGACCGTAAAGGGCAAAAAAGCTCCCGTAATCGGCAGAGTATGTATGGATCAGCTTATGCTTGATATATCCGATATTGACGGGGTTAATACGGGTGACGAGGTAACGGTAATAGGCGACGGCAGTAATAACACACTTTCATTTGACGATATTGCGGAAATGACGGGAACAATCAATTATGAGGTTGTATGCCTTGTCGGAAAGCGTGTTCCCCGTGTTTATCTGCACAACGGTAAAAGCGTGGGCATAATGGACAGTATATGCTCAACAAAAATCTGAAAGACGGAGGTAACAGCTTATGAAACTGCTTGTACTTGACGGAAACAGTATTCTCAACCGTGCATTTTACGGCATAAAGCTCCTGACAACAAAAGACGGTCAGTACACAAACGCAATATACGGCTTTATGACGACATTTCAGCGACTGCTTGACGAAAGTCACCCCGACGCAGTTGCCGTTGCGTTTGACCTCAAAGCACCTACATTCCGCCACAAAGCCTATGACGGCTACAAGGCACAGCGTAAGGGTATGCCGCCTGAGCTTGCATCTCAGCTTGAACCGCTCAAAGAGCTTATAACATATCTCGGCTACAAAATCGTTGTATGCGAGGGCTTTGAGGCAGACGATATTCTCGGAACTCTTGCAAATATCTGCACCGAAACAGGCAACGAATGTATTATTGCGACAGGTGACCGTGACAGCTTACAGCTTGTGTCGCCGTCAGTCAGTGTGCGTATTGCCGCAACAAAAATGGGTAAACCCGAAGTAACCGTTTATGACGAGGCGAAAATCGCCGAGGTTTACGGCGTAACGCCAAAACAGCTTATCGACATCAAGGCAATTCAGGGCGACACATCAGACAATATTCCCGGTGTTGCCGGAATAGGTCAGAAAGGTGCGGCTGACCTTATTCAGCGTTTCCACGACCTCGACAATATTTACGATAATCTCGAAACAATAGACATAAAGCCCGGTGTAAGAAATAAACTTATCGCCGGAAAAGACAGTGCATATATGAGTCGTATGCTCGGAACAATCCGCACAGACGCACCTATTGACACGGACATAAGCGACTATATTCCGAAACAGCGTGACAACGCAAACGCCGTAAGACTTATGGCAAAGCTGGAATTTTTCTCTCTTATCGACAAAATGGGACTCCGCTCCGACAATGAGCCTCTCCCCTCTGCTGAGGAAGAAACCGATGAAACAAAAACTCTTGTTTTTGACGACAGCTCCGACACGGACGAAATATACAATAACCTTAAAAACAAACAAATTGATTTTCTCGCCGAAACCGACGGCGAAAATATAACCGCAATTATTTTGTGTGACGGCGAAAAAATATACAGTCTTGATTCATTCAGTATCGGATTTAATGCTTTTATCGAAAATTTCTTTTCGGACGAAAGCATAAAAAAACGCACACATAATTCAAAGCCTGTTTTTGCCGTTCTTGAAAAATACGGAATTGAATGTAACTCTCTTATATTTGACACTATGCTTGCCGCTTATCTGCTTAATCCCAATGCGTCGGACTACGATACTTCACGGCTTGCACAGGAATATGGTGTTGTGCCTTTCAAAACAGAAAAAACTGCTGAAATTGCGGTGTTCTCTCCGCTTGCCGACAAACTTTCAAAAGAAATTGACGAAAAAGAACAGACAAAACTTCTCTCTGAAATTGAAATTCCGCTTGCACAGATTCTTGCATCAATGGAAAACGCAGGCTTTGCCGTTGACCGAAAAGGCATTGAAGAATACGGAAAAATTCTGCAAAAGGACATTGACCGCTTACAGCAAAGTATTTATGAACAGGTCGGCTATGAATTTAACATAAATTCTCCTAAACAGCTTGGTGCGGCACTTTTTGAAAAGTTAGGACTGCCCGCAAAAAAGAAAACAAAAAGCGGCTATTCAACAAATGCCGATGTGCTTGAAGATTTAAAAAACTATCACCCTGTAATAAACGATATTCTCGAATACCGTACACTCACAAAGCTGAAATCAACCTACTGTGACGGTCTTGTAAAGGTTATAGCCGCTGACGGCAGGATACATTCCAGCTTTAATCAGACAGAAACACGCACAGGTCGTATAAGCTCAACCGAGCCGAATTTGCAGAATATACCCGTTCGTACAGAGCGTGGAAAGGAACTCCGCAGATTTTTCTGTGCAAAGAACGGCTGTGTACTCGTTGACGCCGACTACTCACAGATTGAACTGAGGGTTCTTGCACATATTGCCGACGACAAAAATATGATTGACGCTTTTAAGAATAATTATGATATTCATACGTCAACCGCCGCAAAGGTTTTCGGACTGCCGCAGGAAATGGTAACTCCGGCTCTGAGAAGTCGTGCAAAAGCGGTAAACTTCGGCATTGTTTACGGCATAGGTGCATTTTCTCTTGCAAAAGACATAGGCGTTTCACGCAAAGAGGCGGATAAATACATCAAGGATTACCTTGCACTCTATTCGGGAATTGACGGCTATATGAACAGAGTTGTCGAAAATGCAAAGAATGACGGCTATGTTACCACAATGTTCGGCAGACGAAGATACCTGCCCGAGCTGACATCATCAAACCGCAATATCCGTGCTTTCGGTGAGCGTGTTGCAAGAAATATGCCGATACAGGGTACTGCCGCAGACATAATCAAAATCGCAATGATAAAAGTCTTTAACAGACTTAAAAAGGAAAATATGAAGTCACGTCTTATTTTACAGGTTCACGATGAGCTTATCGTTGAGGCTCCCGAAGATGAGGCACAAAAAGCCGCACAAATCCTTAATGAAGAGATGGAAAATGCGGTAAAGATTTCTGTTCCGCTGACAGCAGACGCTGCAACAGGAAAAACCTGGTATGACGCAAAAGCGTAAAAATTTATAGAGGTGTAAAGTATGCTGCATATTTTATTTTTATGTACGGGAAATACCTGCCGCAGTCCTATGGCTAAGGCAATATACAGTGAAATTTCCGAAAAATATCATATTAAAAGCATTTTCAGCAGTGCGGCTCTCGGTTTTTGTTTCAATCAGTCCGTATCTCCGAACGCTGTAACGGTATGCAATGAAATCGGACTCGATATAAGCAAGCACCAGCCGAGAATACTCCGTGAACACGATATAGACATAACCGATATTTTTGCCGTTATGTCGCAGTCACACGCCGAGGCTCTTCTGGGGCTTGGTGTTCCGAAAAGCAAAATATATATTCTCGGCGGCGGTATTGCCGACCCATACGGCTCAGACCTTGTCACCTACCGCCGCTGCCGCAATCAGATTGCAGAAGCCATTGACGAATTATGCAGAATTATCCGTAAAAGACTTGACAACGGAACATTAAAGGACAACAGCAATGAACCATATTACAATAACGCAAATGAAGCGTGAACATCTTGACAGTCTTGTTGAGCTTGAAAAAATCTGTTTTTCACAGCCCTGGTCATATAAAAGCCTTGAAGAAGAGCTGACAAACGACACCGCACATTTTTATGTTGCACTCAAAGATGATGAGGTTGTCGGATATATCGGGCTTTATATCGTATGCGAAAGCTGTTTTATTACCAATGTAGCCGTATTTCCGCAATACCGCAATCAGGGAATTGCCACTGCACTCATTCGCCGTGCCTTTCTTGCCGCAACCTCACACGGCACGGATTTCATTTCACTTGAAGTACGCAAATCCAACACAAAGGCAATTTCTCTTTATGAAACATTACAGTTTGAAGAAATGGGTGTACGCAAAAATTATTACAGAAATCCACCCGAGGACGCTCTCATTATGACAAGACTTTTCACAAAAGAAACTTAATCAGAGTGGAGTGTGGAGAGTGGAGTTTAATTCATAATCACACCAGTAACCATTGAAAAAATATTAAGGAATGATAACAATATGAGATTACTTTCAATAGAAAGCTCGTGCGACGAAACTGCCGCCGCCGTAATTGAGGACGGACGAAAAATTATATCCTCAATAGTTGCAACACAGGTTGAAGAACACAAGCTGTACGGCGGAGTTGTTCCCGAAATAGCGTCACGCAGACATTGCGAGGCTATTAACGGTGTTGTCAGCGAGGCACTGACACAGGCTGACACAGATCTTTCAGGCATTGACGGAATTGCCGTAACATTTGCCCCCGGACTAATCGGAGCATTGCTTGTGGGTGTGAATTTTGCAAAGGGTCTTTCGCTTGCCTCAGGCTTGCCGCTGATACCCGTACATCATCTACGCTCTCACATAGCGTCAAACTATCTTGCACATCAGGACTTAAAGCCTCCGTTTTTGTGCCTTGTCGTTTCGGGAGGACACAGCCATATTGTCGAGGTTCTTGACTATACAACAATGAAAATTATCGGAAAAACCCGTGACGATGCCGCAGGAGAAGCATTCGACAAGGCGGCACGTTCAATGGGAATGTCCTACCCCGGCGGAATACAGCTTGAC
>JBJEOP010000128.1:0-6475 GCA_051880775.1 Acutalibacteraceae bacterium | reverse complement strand
GTTTCGAGCTTTGTTGATTATATACACAAGAAAAAAGCACTTGATGTAATTCACCCTGATATAATTCATTTCCAGGGAAAAAATGACGACGACACAGCCTCGGCTGAAATCGCAATGCAGTACAACGAAAGCTATAACGAGCTTATACTGTCCTTTGCAAATAATATTCATACAAATGACGGCGGTACTCACGAAGAAGGCTTTAAAAGAGCCTTGACCAGAGTAATGAACGATTACGCAAGAAAATTCAATATCATCAAAGAGGGCGAAAAAAGCCTCAGCGGTGAAGATGTCCGTGAGGGTCTGACCGTTGTACTCAGCGTAAAAGTAAAGGACGCACAGTTTGAAAGCCAGACAAAGGCAAAACTCGGCAACACCGCTATCCGCACACTTGTCGATAAGCTTGTAAGCGATAAACTCGAACAGTATCTTGAAGAAAATCCCGCAACGGCAAAGGCAATTCTCGACAAGGCACTCACCGCTTCCCGTGCAAGAGATGCCGCAAGAAAAGCCCGTGACCTTGCAAGAAGAAAAACAGCAATGGAGGGTGCCGGACTTCCGGGTAAGCTCGCCGACTGTCAGTCAAGAAACGCCGAAGAAACCGAAATTTATATCGTAGAGGGCGACTCTGCGGGAGGCTCTGCAAAGGGCGGCCGTGACAGACGCTTTCAGGCTATTCTGCCGCTTTGGGGCAAAATGCTGAATGTCGAAAAGGCAAGACTTGACAAGGTTTACGGCAACGATAAGCTTATGCCCGTTATTACCGCACTCGGCTGCGGAATAGGCGACGAAATCGACCTTTCAAAGCTGCGTTACGGAAAAATTATAATTATGGCTGATGCCGATGTTGACGGTTCTCATATCAGAACTCTTATGCTGACATTCTTTTTCCGCTTTATGCGTCCGCTTATCGAAGAAGGACACGTTTATATCGCACAGCCGCCGCTTTACAGAATTTCAAAGGGCAAGGAACATAACTATGCTTATTCCGACCAGGAAAGAGATAAAATTATGCAGGAGCTGGGCGGCAAATACGAAATTCAGCGTTACAAGGGTCTTGGTGAAATGGACGCCGAGCAGCTCTGGGAAACAACGATGAACCCCGAAACCCGAATTATGCTCCGTGTCGAGATGGAGGACGCCGCAGCCGCCGATGAGGTATTCACAATTCTTATGGGCGACAAGGTTGAACCAAGGCGTGAATTTATCGAAAAGAACGCAAAATACGTTCAGAACCTTGACGTTTAATTCAATGCGTAATTCGTAATGCGTAATGCGTAATTAGTAATTATTGTGCGGAAATAAAGTAACTGTTATCAGTAACTTTGAACGCAATTTGACAGCGGAGGCACTCCGCCTCCTGCCGGGGTCAAGGGCGAGCAGTCCTTGTGGGGTTTGGGGCAAAGCCCCGATATTCAGAGATTTGAAAGAAATGAGGAGAAATATTTTAAAATGAAGGAACAGGACTCTATTCCTCCGTCTGAAAATCCGGATTTATCGGAGGAACAACAAAATAAATCCGAGGAACAGCGTATAAACGAAATTGCCGAAGAACTCAAAAATCTTGAAAACAGCAAAAATCCCGAATGGGACGGCTCAGAGGCGGAATTTGTTGAAGATGACGACTTTGCAGAATATGAAATCCCCGAAACAGGCATAAAGCTTTCTTATGTGCTGACTCAGGACGAAATGTACCGTTGTCTTTATCACAGCAATTCGTTCAAAACCAAAGGTACAAGAGCCGTTGTACAAAGTATAATTCTTGCAGTGGCGGCGGTAATATTCTTTATTACTTATTTTATCGGCGAAAATCAGTACGGCGGATACAATATCTTTTTCGGAATTGTGTCGCTTGTTATGATTGCGGTGATATGGGTTGTCCCCCATTTTCATATGAAAAGTATGGCAAAGCTGCTGGCAGACGGCAAAACTATCGAAACCGAAATTTACCCTACGCATATTGACATAGGTCGTGACGACGGTGCATGGAGCATTGAGCTTGACGGCAGCTCCGAAATAGAGGAATTTGACAATATTTTTATGATTTATACTCAGAAGGGTCAGAACTTTGCGATTCCCGAAAGAGTTATTGAGCCTGAAATTTATAACGAAATCCGTGCAATTCTTCTGTCGGGTACAAAGCCAAGGGATGATGAAGAATAAAAGGAAGTTCTTTTAAAAAGGGGTGTTTTTGTGAAAAATGAAACGGTAATTACCGCACGATATGCCGAAACCGACCAGATGGGAATAATACATCATTCCGTATATCCGGTATGGTTTGAGGTAGGACGCACAAACTTTATAAAAATGCTTGGCGTAACCTACTCACAGCTTGAAAAAGACGGTGTTATGCTCCCTCTTTGCGAGCTTGGCTGTAAATATATAAATCCCGTTCACTATGAAGATGAGGTTATTATTGAAACCTCTGTAAAAAAAGTCAGCTTTGCAAAGATTGAGTTTTCGTACAGGGTGCTTATGAAGGACGAAGGAAAGCTTATGGCAGAGGGATTTACCGTTCACGGCTTTGTAAATTCCGAAACCTTCCGCCCGATAAACATAAAAAAATTAAATCCCGAAATGTATAAAAAGCTCCTGAATGCACAAAATGACTGATTAAGTGGTGATTTTATATGTCTGACGCCAAAAAACCTATTGAATGTTTTAAAAATAAAATTACAATAAAGAATTATGCAGAAGCCTACCGGATTTTTGATTTAAGACACGGTTCGTCATCGGGCAGAGAATGGAAAGCGTCGGTTTTCTTTGTAATCGGACTTGTAATGCTGTTTTTTATTCTTATGCAGAATTTTAACCTTGCAAAAATCCCTGTTGCAATTATAGTTCTGTTAATCTGTATGTATATGTGTACTCACTATATCTATATCTTGCCGAAAAAAGCAAAGCTGAGGGGTGAACATATCTACAAAAGCTCAAAGCTCCTGTCAAAGACTTATCAAACAGAAATTTACCGTGATTATTTCGTTATGAAAAACGACTGTGAATATATACGCAAATACTACGCCGAAATGAGCGACTGTATCGAAACAGACGATATATTCGTTATTATCGGGGGAATTGAAAAACAAATAAGCGTTATTTCAAAGGACTGTCTTACCGAGGAACAGTGCAGTAATATTTCAGAGCTTTTTAAGCGTGAGGCAGTACTAATTTACAGACGAACAAAAAGCAGCAAAAAAAGGAAATGATAAGCTATGGATAAAATACCCTTTATTGAAACAGGCTTTCTTATTACGGAAGAAGATTTTATAAATATGACGCTTACAAGGCAGAAATACAGCACACCAAAGGAAAACAGGCTGATAATGCGTATATTGGGATTTCTTGCTGTTTTGTGCGGTGTTGCCGCCTATATAGTTCTCAGAGGAAATATTTATCAGATTATATGCTGGATTTTGCTGATTGTAATAGGTCTTTTCGCTCTGTTTTATTATGATGTGATAAATCCGTCAATGGTAAGAAAACAGGCAAAAAATTTCTATAAATTCAATAAAAACGCAATTACTTCAAAGACAATCAGATTTTATGACGACAGCTTTCAGATAAATTCCGAAAACTACAAGCTGTCTGTTCCCAAAAAATTTATATATACTGCTGTCGAAAGCAAAACAACAATACTTATTTATCTTGACAAAAATGACTTTTGTTTTATTCCGAAAAGAGTATTTTCGGAGGAACAGCTGAAACAGGTGCAGAACTTTGTACATTCAAAGGACCCTGACAAATATCACGAAATTATAATGTAAAATTATTTTTTGTGTTTTTTTTTCCCACCGCTTGCGGCGGTAGGAAAGAAAAGAATGCTTATATTAAAATTTCCGAAAGAGGTGTTTGAATTGGATATTGAGGAGAACGCTCAGAACTCCAAGATTATAAATGTCGATATTGAAAGAGAAATGAAAAAGTCATTTCTTGATTATTCGATGTCGGTTATTGTTTCCCGTGCATTGCCCGATGTTCGTGACGGCTTGAAGCCCGTACACAGACGTATTCTTTATTCACAGTATGAGGACAACCTTACCCCCGACAAGCCGTACAAAAAATGTGCGACAACAGTAGGTAACGTTCTCGGACGCTATCATCCTCACGGAGATGCGTCGGTTTATGACGCACTTGTTCGTCTTGCACAGGATTTTTCAATGCGTTATACGCTCGTTGACGGTCACGGAAACTTCGGTTCGGTTGACGGCGACCCGCCTGCCGCATACCGTTATACCGAGTCAAAAATGAGCAAAATCAGCGTTGAAATGCTGACGGACATCGACAAGGAAACGGTAGATTTTATCCCTAACTATGACGACAGCCGAAAAGAACCGTCTGTTCTCCCCTCACGTTTTCCTAATCTTCTTGTAAACGGTTCAACGGGTATTGCCGTAGGTATGGCGACAAATATTCCTCCTCATAATCTCGGAGAGGTTATTGACGCAGTATGCTGCGTTATCGACAATCCCGACGCTTCTCTTGAAGAAATAATGGAACACATAAAAGGTCCGGACTTCCCTACCGCTGGAATTATTATGGGCAAAAGCGGTATTCGTGCGGCTTATGCAACAGGCAGAGGAAAAATCACCGTTCGTGCAAGAGCCGAAATTGTCGAGGACAAAAACAACAGATACAAAATCGTTGTAACAGAGCTTCCGTATCAGGTAAACAAGGCACGTCTTGTCGAGAGTATCGCAAATATGGTCAAGGACAAGCGTATTGACGGTATTTCAAATATTGATGACCATTCGGACAGAAACGGTATGCATATTGAAATTACCCTCAAAAGAGAGGCTTCACCTCAGATTGTACTGAATAATCTGTATTCATTTTCACAAATGCAGATTACCTACGGCATAATTATGCTTGCAATTGTAAACGGCGAGCCGAAAATTCTTACACTCAGGGATATTTTACAGCACTATGTTGATTTTCAGGTCAATGTAATCACAAGAAGAACACAGTTTGACCTCAGAAAAGCCGAGGAAAGGGCCCATATCCTTGAAGGCTTGAAAATTGCGATAGATTTTATTGACGAGGTAATAAAGATTATCCGTTCCTCAAAAGACCAGCCGACCGCAAGGGCAAGACTTACCGAGCGTTTCGGACTTGACGACGTACAGACTCAGGCTATTGTTTCTATGCGTCTTGGACAGCTGTCAGGTATGGAAAGAGAAAAAATCGAGGAAGAGCTCAGAGGTCTTATTGCAAAAATTGCGGATTACAAGGACATTCTCAGCAACGGCGAAAGACTTCTCGGCATTATCAAAACCGAGCTTACCGCAATAAAGAATAAATTCAATGACCCACGTCGTACCGAAATTGCCGCAGTCAGCGGAGAGGTTGATATTGAGGATCTCATTCCTCACGAGGAGTGCGTTCTTACAATGACGAATTTCGGCTATGTAAAGCGTCAGAAGGTCGATACCTACCGCACACAACGCAGAGGCGGACGTGGTATTTCGGGTATGAACAGGCGTGAAGAAGACGTCGCAACGGATATGTTTGTAATCGGAACACACGATTATGTTCTTTTCTTCTCAAATCTCGGCAAGGTTTACAGACTTAAATGCTATGAAATCCCCGAGGGTTCAAGAACCTCAAAGGGTATGAATATAAACAACCTCCTCCCGCTTACGACAAACGAAAAAGTAACCTCAATGATAAAGGTTCCCGAAAACGGCGACGAAGATATGTTCCTTGTTATGATAACAAAGCAGGGTATCATCAAACGCACACCGACATCATCATTCCACACAAGCCGGAAAGGCGGACTTATTGCGATTGATCTTGACGAAGACGACGAGCTTGTATGGGTAAGACTGACGGACGGCAATTCCGAGCTTATGGTTGCAACACGAAACGGTATGGCAATACGCTTCAACGAAACACAGGTAAGACCTATGGGAAGAAGTGCAAGAGGCGTTAAGGCTATTACCCTTAAAGGCGACGACAAGGTAATCGGAATGTCCATTCTCCGTAAGGACGCATTACTGCTTACCGTATCCGAAACAGGCTACGGCAGACTGTCTGAATACAGTGACTACCGTATTCAGTCAAGAGGCGGCTTTGGACTTACAAACTACCATACGGATAAATACGGCAAGGTTGCGGCAATTAAATCCGTTGACCTTGATGACGATATTATCATTATCTCCGACAACGGTGTTATTATACGAATAGAAGCGTCATCAATCCGTATATGCTCACGACCGAGCAAGGGCGTTATTGTTATGAAAACAACGGACGACAGCAAGGTTGTTACAATCGCAAGAGCACCCCACGATTCTTCCGATGAAAATACAGATGAAATTGATGAAGATACCGACGAAGAATCTGATGAGAACACAGGCACTGACAACAGCGAAGAATAATTTTTGATATAATAATCAGACAAAAGCAGATAATAAAATTATTATGAATTAGAGATGAGCAAAATGAGATAGAAAAATAAATCTAATATGGAGCAAAAGCA
>JBJEOP010000127.1:0-34387 GCA_051880775.1 Acutalibacteraceae bacterium | reverse complement strand
TGCACTCGATAAAAAGCAGGATCTCTGGTTTGCTACAAAGGATACTATCTCAAAGAAATATGACCACCGCTTTAAAGATATTTTCAATGAAATCTTTGAAAAGGAATACAAAGATAAATTTGAAGCAGCAGGCATTACTTACTTCTATACACTTATTGACGACGCTGTTGCAAGAGTTGTCCGTTCAGACGGCGGTTATATCTGGGCTTGCAAGAACTATGACGGTGACGTTATGTCTGATATGGTTGCAACCGCTTTTGGTTCTCTTGCGATGATGACCTCCGTTCTTGTTTCTCCTGACGGAATTTACGAATATGAGGCTGCACACGGAACAGTTCAGCGTCACTATTACAAATATCTTAAAGGCGAAACCACTTCAACAAACTCAGTTGCTACACTCTTTGCGTGGACAGGTGCTTTGAGAAAGCGTGGCGAGCTTGACAACACTCCTGATCTTTGTGATTTTGCTGACAAGCTCGAAAAGGCTACTGTTGATACAATCGAAGACGGTGTTATGACAGGCGACCTTTATCTTCTTTCTACACTTGAAAACAAGAAAAAGGTTGACACGGAAACCTTCCTTGTTGAAATCAACAACCGTCTCTCAAAGCTTATGAACGCATAAAATAAAATTTCAGGATATATAAAAACCTCTGAGTACAGTGTCTGAACGCTGTATTCAGGGGTTTTTGGTATTTTATCACACAGATGTTTTGCTTGCAATGACAAGCAGCCGTAAATTATAAGAAACAGGAAAAAAACCTGTACTTAAAAAGCACAGGTTTTTTGATTGGTGCCGGTGGCGGGGGTCGAACCCGCACGGTGTTACCACCAACGGATTTTGAGTCCGTCTCGTCTGCCAATTCCAACACACCGGCACAAATATTTTAACAGACCTTTTAAATTATATGATATTTCAAAGAAAATGTCAATATTTTTTCAAAAGTTTTATGTGAAGTATATAATCAAAAAGACTTCAACATACATTACGCACATTGAAGTCTGTCTGATGTTTAAATTAAATTTTCAGGATTATACTGTCTTTTTATTGTTCTTGATAAAGAGATATACAGCGTCTGCGATTGATGCTGCTACAAGAAGAATAAGAATCCAGCCTGCAAATGTAAAGCCTACGCTGATGTAAGATGAAAGGTATGCATAACTTCCTGCACTTGCTGATGCAGCGAATGTGCTTATCATAAGGCAGATAACACCTATCAGTTCCAAAGCAGGAGTAAGGAATACATAGAACTTGCCGATTTGCGGCTTTTCCTGCATAAACTTAGCACAGAACGGTTCGTACTTTATTATTGCTGACAAAAGAGCAAGTATGAACATAAATCCGGCAAAACCGTTTACGCCAAAAGCATTTGTTGAATAAGAGAAAATACTTACGCTTACATAAGCAACAGGAAGTAACATAAAAATAAATACGAGAACGGAGGCAAAATTAACAAAGTTGTCAAATATCATTGCCATTTTATCTGTCTGCTTGAAAAGTGAAACGAAATTGTTGCCAAATTCTTTAATGTATTTTGCAAAATCAAACGGGTGCTTGATACTTCTTCCGCAATTCATACAAGCTGCTGCACCGGGCTGAACCGGGGAAGCACAGTGAGGACAAAATGCTGTTCCCTCTCCGACCTTAGTTCCGCACTTTGTACATACTACCTGACCGGGAAGAATTTCCGAACCGCAGTTTCTGCAATATTTTTTTGCAGGAGCAGGCGGTGTAAATTGATTGCCGTTCTGCTGAGGCTGTGCCTGGAACTGCTGTGCTGTCGGTTGCTGAGGCTGTGCCTGGAACTGCTGTGCTGTCGGTTGCTGAGGCTGTACCTGTTCTTTGTTTTCATTGATTGCTCCAACGGTTACAGGCTGCTCAACTTCGTATTTGCTGCCACACTGTGTGCAAAAAGCAGAACCAACACTTCTTACTGCTCCGCACTCGCCGCAATAGGCATTACCCAAGCCTTTTTTGGTACCGCACTGAGGGCAAACCTGGAAACCGTCTTCCATTTTAAAGCCACAATTTTTACAATACATAATTTTTCCTCCTAATATGTAAATAAATGACTGTAACATAGTTTCCTTAATTATACAATAATGTAAATAAATAATCAAGCATATAAGACAAAATTTGATACATACAAAAATCCCAAAGACTAAATAACAGCTTTGAGATTTTTTGGTGATTTATTTTATTTCAGAGTATAACTTTTCGGTATGTACCAAAATTCATCCATTTGTTAAAGAAAATTTTGCGGTCAGAGTCATCAATTTCTGAGTATTCGCTTAAAAATTCTTTTGCATTATCGGCTGAGGAAATTTTAATTTCAAATCCTCGTCCGTTGATAACAGGAACATTGTCGTATTCGTATTCAGACAGTGAAGTAATTGAGGTAATTGTCTTATTGCGAATCTTAACGGCAACTCTGTCACGAAGTATTATAATATCAAAATCATCGGGGTATTTGTAGCTTTTTCCCTCGGTAGAAATCTCATCTCCGACTGTGTATGTATGTTTTACAGGCTGATATTTGAGTACATTAAGACTGCTTATATCATAGTAAAATTCTTCAAAGATGTCCCCTCTTGCTTCAATATCGCCGTATTTGAATGACGCCTTGTCGGAGGTGTTTACATTATCGTCAAGTGACTCAACAACACCGCACGCAGAAGTCATATTTGTAACACGGTCTATAAGAATAAGTTCACCGAGTGTTTTATGATTTGAGAACAGCTCAGCAGCTATACCCTCCGAAAGTAGAATTTCACATACTGCGATACCGTTTTTGTTTAGTATATCGGTGTTGATATGTTCGCCTGTGTTTACATCAACGGCATAGTTTATTTTGGTAAGTATTGCGGGAATGGTTTTTGTGCCGAGCTTTACAAGATAATCCTTGCCGACTGTAAGCGGTTCATCGTCCATCCACAAAAGCGAAACCGTAAGTTTCTTATAAACGGAAATGTCAGTATTCTTTATAAGCACACAGCCTCGTGAAATATCGACTTCTTTATCGAGTGTAATTGTAACAGGCTGACCCTTGAATGCTGTATCGGAATTTTTATCGGTTACAAGGATTTGCCTGATATGGGCTTTTTCGTTGCTCGGAAGTGTTATGACTTCATCGCCTACACTGATATTGCCCGATTCAATCTGTCCCTGAAATCCACGGAATGTATGGTCAGGGCGGCAAACTCTCTGTACAGGCATATAAAATCCCTGTTCGTCGTCTGAATTTACATCGACATTTTCAAGATATTCAAGAAGTGATACACCGTTGTACCACATAATTCTGTCGGATTTTGTAGTTACATTATCTCCCTCGGTTGCAGAAAGCGGAATAATCTTTATATTTTCAAGAGAAAGCTCGTTTTTAAGTTCTTCAATCTGCTGTGCTATTTTATCAAAACGGTTTTTATCGTAATTTACCAAATCCATTTTATTTACGGCAAAAACAAAGTAACGGATTCCCATAAGTTTACAGATTCTTGCGTGTCGTCTTGTCTGGACGAGAACTCCCTGTGACGCATCTACAAGAATTACCGCCAGATCGGCAAATGACGCACCGACAGCCATATTTCTTGTGTATTCTTCGTGTCCGGGAGTATCGGCAACAATAAAGCTCCTGTTGTCTGTTGTGAAATAACGGTAGGCTACGTCTATTGTAATACCCTGTTCACGTTCTGCCATAAGTCCGTCAAGAAGTAATGAATAGTCGATTGCACCGCCACGACTGCCGACCTTGCTGTCGAGTTCAAGCGCTTTTTCCTGATCGGCATAAAGCAATTTTGCGTCATACAATATATGACCGATGAGTGTTGATTTTCCGTCATCTACACTTCCGCAGGTGATAAATTTAAGTAAACCTTTCATCAGAAATATCCCTCCCTCTTTCTGCGTTCCATACTGCCTGCCGCCTCATTGTCGATAACTCTTGAAGTACGCTCGGAAGAAACCGAGCTTAAAGTTTCTTCAATAATTTCATCTAATGTATCGGCGGTTGACTCAATTCCTCCTGTGAGCGGATAACAGCCGAGGGTTCTGAAACGAACAGATTTATATACAGGCTTTTCGTCGGGGTTCAAACGGAATCTGTCATCATCAACCATTATTATGTTGCCGTCACGGTAAACCACGGGACGCTCTGCGGCAAAATACAGCGGAACAATATCAATTTTTTCTCTTTTTATGTACTGCCATATATCCTTTTCAGTCCAGTTAGAAATCGGGAAAACTCGTATGCTTTCGCCTTTGTTTATCTTTGTGTTATAGAGCTTCCACATTTCAGGACGCTGATTTTTCGGATCCCATGCCTGTGCCGAATTTCTGAATGAAAAAATACGCTCTTTTGCTCTTGATTTTTCTTCGTCACGTCTGCCGCCGCCGAATGCCGCCGTAAAGCCGTATTTTGTAAGAGCCTGTTTAAGTGCCTGTGTTTTCATAATATCCGTGTAGGCTGAACCGTGGTCAAACGGATTTATTCCTTTTTTTACGCCGTCCTCGTTTGTATAGACAAGCATTTCAATACCGTATTTTTTGGCTGTTTCATCACGGAATTTTATCATTTTCTTAAACTTCCACGTTGTATCAATATGAAGAAACGGAAACGGCGGCTTTTCGGGATAAAAAGCCTTTAAAGCCAGATGAAGCATAACAGAGCTGTCCTTACCTATTGAATAAAGCATAACAGGCTTTTCGCACTCTGCCGCAACCTCTCTCATAATGTAGATTGCTTCCGCTTCAAGTTCGTCGAGGTGTGAAAACTCACTCATTTCATTTCCTCCCTAATATTTGTTTGATTCCTTTTGATTTATGTCGATTTCGGTAATTCTGCCGTCAGGGTGCTTTACAATCCATTTTAAGATGTCACCGTCTTTTTCGGTATGAACAAGACTGCCCATTCCGCCTATGTCAGCACCGAGATAAAAATTGATTGCATAAACAGGACATTCCTTTATACAGGAAGTACAACCCCAACAGTCTTTCGGATATTTTATGTATGCCTTTTTATCGTCGCTGATTTTAATAAGACTGCCCGGACAAACATTATGGCATTTTCCGCAGCCGATACATTTCGACTTATCAATCATTATGCTCATAGGTTGTCCCTCCCTGTACCAAATCTCTGTAAATAATTTTTATCCTGCCGTTTTCGAGCTTTGAATTGACATATTTTCTGAAATTCGTGTCGTCCCTGTCGGGATAGTCAAGATTTTCCGCAAAGCTGTGCCAACGGGTTTCGTGCCTTGCCCTGAGATGTGCAATTACACTTCTGCATACAATAAGTCTTTCACGCAGTTCATATATATACATAAGCTCCTGAAAATCATTTGCGTATAAATCATTACTGAGTTTCATAATGTTCTGTATTTTTTCATCTGCAATATCAAGCTGTTTTTCGTTGAAACGGTAGTTTGTTTTAATGCCGCCTGCATAGGTATCCATAACGGTCTGCATTGCTTCTTCAAGCTGTTCATAATTAAAGCGTGAATTCTTGTTTGTAAGGAATTTTTCAACCTCTTTGATATGTATGTCTGTATCTGATTTATCTATTGATGAACTGCTGTTTTCGGCATTAAACTCAACAGCCGACTTTGCGGCAATTTCGCCCTCTGCCAATGCACCCGTAACATACTTCTGCGGACAGCCGCCGACAACATCTCCTGCGGCAAAAAGTCCTTTTATTGTGGTTTCACGCTTTGTGTCAACCCAATATCCGCTTGCGGTATGACCGCCGACAATATAAGGCTCGGTTCCCTCAATTTCAACATTCTGTTCGGAGGGATTCTTGCCGCTTTCAATCCATTTTATCGTCTGAGAAGGTGCCATATTGAGATATGCTTTTTTCAGTGCCTCGTCCTGTTCGGGAGTTATGCCCTCGGTTCTGAGATAACAAGGACCTCTGCCCTCGTGATTTTCATTAACAGTACCGTAAACACGCTGTGAGGTGGTTATTCCGTATTTGTTTTCGTAAACCTCACCGAGAGAATTTATCTGCTTAGCTCCTACTCCCTGTGCAAGAGTTCCCGTCGGTGCTATGGTGTCCTTACAGCGAAGTGCTATAAACCTCATTTCAAAAGTGGTCATCTCTGCACCGGCTTTAATACCCATAGCGTAGCCTGCACCTGTGTTAAACGGCGGATACCACATTTTATGACGTGAAAATCCCGGATTGTTAGGCTTATAAAGTCCTGCCGCTCCTCCTGTTGCAACAATAACGGATTTTGCCTCGATTATATAGAATGTTTCGTTTTCTATTCCTATTCCGTATGCACCGTTAATGCGATTATCACTGACGGAAAAATCAATGATGTTTACTCTGTTGAGTACAGTGACATTCGATAAACTTTCAACGGCTTTTGCAAGAATAGGCTTGATATTTTCGCCGTTAATTTTTAAGTTGCGGTTTCCACGGGTAACATATTTTCCGTCTTTGTCTTTGAGAATTACAAGACCGAGTTCTTCGAGCCGTTTTGTAACTTCATTGAATTTTTCTGAAACGGTAAGGAGTAAATCCTCACGAACAATATCCTCTGCATCTTTTTTTGCATAGTCAACATAGTCCTGTGGTTTTTTTCCGTCAACAATATATGCGTTGAGTGCATTTACACCGGCGGCAAGACAACCACTGCGTTTTATGTGTGCTTTTTCACAGATAAGAACTTTTTCGTCTGAATTTTCAGAAATTGTAAGAGCCGCATAACAGCCTGCCGTTCCGCCGCCGATAATAAGAATGTCGGTTTTCAGCTTTTCAATTTTCATTTAATCACCAGCCAGTCCCATAAGATATTGTTCGGCGGACAAAACACAGTTTGCACCGTCTGAAACAGCCGTGACAACCTGTCTGAGCTGTTTTGTTCTTACATCACCTGCAACAAAAATGCCTTTTGCACTTGTAATGCCGCTTTCGTCTGCAATGACATATCCGTTTTTATCGAGTTCTGCTATGCCGTCAAGAAGTTTTGAATTAGGCACACTGCCTACGGCTATAAACACTCCGTCAACGTAAATTACTTCTTCTTCGTTATTCTGAATAAGTTTTATTCCGCTGACCTTTTTATCACCGATAATTTGATTCGGTACAGCGTTCAATACACATTCTATATTAGTAGTTTCCGCTACTTTTTTCTGCAACAACTTGTTTGCCCTGAATTCATCTCTGCGGTGTATCAGATAAACCTTTGCGGCAATCTTTGAAAGCAGTATTGCATCACCCAAAGCAGTATCACCGCCGCCGACAACGGCAACTGTTTTTCCTCTGTAAAACGCTCCGTCACACACAGCACAGTATGAAACGCCCTTGCCTGTAAATTCGTTTTCACCTTTTATATTGAGTTTTCGGTGTGCGGCACCTGCGGCATAAATTACAGTCTTGGTTTCCAATATTTTGTCACTGGAAAACTTTATTTTGTAAAAATCATTTTCGGGAATAATTCCTGTTGCATTGCCGCTGAAAAATTCCACACCGAGTGCAACAGCATGTTTGCGAAATTTTTCACCTAAATCATAACCGTTTTCGCCGTTAAGTCCGAGATAATTGTCAACACATTCGCTTTCGACAATTTGTCCCGTGCCGTTATAGTCCTTTTCGGCAACCACAAAATTAAATTGTGAGCGTTTTGCATAAACAGCCGCCGAAAGTCCGGCAGGACCGCTTCCGAGTATTACTGTATCGTACATAATTTCCTCCTGAATTTTAAATTATAATCAATTCTTCCTTTTCGGATTTATCAGCGGAAATTCTGAAAGAGTTAAGCACAGGGTTTTCACTGTCCATAAGCGAAAGTATCATATAGCTTGCGTTGCTGTCATAGGCAAGGCGTTTGTCCTCGTCTGAGGGTCTTGACGGTGATTCGGGGTGTGAATGCCAGTTTCCGAGAGGAACAAGTCCTGAATTTCTCATATCCTTGATTGCAGTAAGCTGTTCCCTTGGGTCAAGCGAAAAATGCTCGTTTGAGTGGTCTATATTAGTAAGAAGATATACCTTTTTTATTATCTTTTCACCGTTTTCAATCACTCCGCCGATAAGACCGCAGGCCTCGTTCGGAAGTTCTTTTTTTGCGTAGTCAACAATCTTGTCATAATCAGATTTTGAAATTTTTATCATAAGCCTGCACCGTCACATTCTGCCTGTTCGTAGTCAATCAGTTTTGTTATTGTCGGATTTTTTCCGCATACAGGACAGTCGTCTGTATTTTTCGGGAGTTTTACCTTTCTGAATTCCATTTTTAAGGCATCGTATGTCAAAAGATAGCCTGTCAGCAAATCTCCGACTCCGAGTATATACTTGACAGCCTCCATCGACTGTAAGCTGCCGATTACACCACCCATAGCACCGATTACGCCAGCCTGTTTACAGGTAGGAACAGCGTCCTTTGGCGGCGGGTCACGGAACACACAGCGGTAACAAGGCCCCTGTCCCGGCACATAGGTCATAAGCTGACCTTTGAAACGGATAATTCCTGCGTGTGAAAACGGTTTTTTCGCCATAACACAGGCATCATTTATAAGGAATTTTGCAGGGAAATTATCCGTGCCGTCGATGATAAAATCATAGTCCTTTATCAAGTCCATAATGTTTTCACTCGTAACAAAGGTTCTGTAAGTGTTGACCTTTATATCTGGGTTTATTGCCTCCATTGTTTCCTTTGCGGAAATTACCTTTGCTTTGCCCAAGTCATTTGTCGAGTGGATAATCTGTCTTTGAAGATTGGACAAATCGACCTCGTCAGCGTCGGCAATTCCGATAGTTCCTACACCTGCCGCCGCAAGATACATTGCCGCAGGTGCTCCGAGTCCGCCTGCACCGATTATAAGCACGCTTGAATTAAGCAGTTTTTTCTGTCCCTTTGCACCAACCTCTTTAAGAATAATGTGGCGTGAATAACGCTCTAACTGTTCATTTGTAAAAGCCATTACTGACCGCCTCCCATAAAATACAGAAATTCGACAACATCTCCGTCTTTCAGTGTTGTGGTTTCAAATGAATGATTTTCGACAAAATCATCATTTATTGTCACCGTAACATACTGTGGGGTTTCAACCTTTTCGTCAATAACAAGCTGTGCGACAGTCAGACCGTCTGCAACCTCTTTCTTTACTCCTGCAACCGTGATATTCATAATTTTCTCCCTTTCCTTTATTTTAATTCATTTATAATACCGGATATTTCTGACTTATTGACTAAACCTGTACGTCGTGTCTTTTCTTCTCCGTTCTTAAAAAATATAAGTGTCGGTGACGACTGAACGCCGTATTTTTCGGAAAGTTCAACATCAAAATTGACATTGATTTTTACAAATTTTACATTGTCCGGATATTCTTCTTCAAGTTCTGCAAGAATCGGTGAAAGACGCTTACACGGTACACAGCTGTCGGAGTAAAAATCCGCTACAATAATATTATTGCACAACAAAACTTCAATGTCAAAATTTTCCTTGCTTACTCTTACTGACATTTAATCACCAACCTTTTTAACGATTAAGTCAAATGTGCCGTCATTGTTATCCGTGAGTTTTAAAATCTGATGTCCTTCTTCTTTTATGCTTCTCGGAACATTCTGAACAGGTTCACCGTCATTCATTCTGATTGAGAGTATCTGTCCGTCGTCAAGTTCTTCAAGTGCAACCTTTGCTTTTACGAATGTTGTAGGACAAACAACATCGGTAATATCAACCGTATCATCTATAATATAATCAGCCATTGTATGCCTCCAAAATCTTTTCTTCAAATTTATCTTTGCCGACACGCTCAACAGTAAACTTAAAGCGTTCACCGGCTTTTGCATTTTCGCCAAAGAACTGTATAGCCGCATCGCAGACTTTCATAAGTTTGTCGTGGTCTTCAATAAACGGAATTATTGTATAGCCCTTGCTGATGTGATTTCCGAAAAGTCCGCCGAATGAAACGATATATCCGTTCACGGTATCCCACGCATCAGTCGGACAGGATTTATAACAGCGTCCGCAGAAATTACATTTACTATGGTCAACTGTTACCTTGTTGTTTTCTATGCTTATAGCACCACTTCTGCACGCTTTTTCACACACGCCGCAGCCTATACAGTCCTTTTCACGCCAGCTTACTTTTATTCCGCCTTTAATGCCCAAATCGTTTTCTTCGGCTTTAAGACAGTTATTCTGACAGCCTGTTATGCCGAATTTGAATTTGTGCGGAAGTTCTCTTGCAAAATAGCGTTCATCAAGCTCCTTCGCAAGTGCATAGGTATCAATACAGCCGCTCGGACAGATTGCCCTACCCTGACAGGCGGTTACGGTTCTTACTCTCGGACCGCATACACCCGGTTCAACATCACCCTCCGCAAGAGCCTTTTTGACATTATCAATATCGTCAAGTTTTATGAAAGGAATTTCAACACTCTGTCTTGAAGTGAGATGAACATATCCGTCGCCGAATTTATCCGAAACCTCCGCAATTTTTGAAAGCTGTTTTGCGGTAAGGTTTCCGCCTACAACTCGCAGTCTGAGCGAAAAGTTATTTTTCTGCTTTTGCCTCATAAAGCCGCCCTTTTTTAAAGTTCCATAATCAACAGCCATAACAAATTTCCTCCTTAATTTTTTTCTATTGCCTGTCTGAAATCTTCAATCAAATCTTCAACATCTTCTATTCCTACGCTTATTCTGAGTGTATCCTCATACACACCTGCACTGTGTTTTCTCTCCTGTGAGCTGTGTGCATATATCGTGCTGTCGGGGTGTATTACAAGTGTGCGGACATCTCCTATATTCGTAGCGTTTATGGCATATTCAAGATTATTTGCAATTTTAAATGCCCGTTCCTTAGTGCCTGTTCTTATTGTAAGAATTGCACCGCCCTTGCCTCCGAACATTTCAGAAACAAGGTCATAATACGGACTTGATTTCAGTGCGGGATAATTAACCTCAATATCATCATAACTTTCGAGAAATTGTGCAAGCTGTAAAGCGTTATCGCAAAGCCTTTCCATTCGCAGACCGAGTGTGTCAAGACCGATTGAATTAAGAAAAGCATTCATCGGTGCAAGACAACAGCCGATATTTCTCCATATACCGTTTCGCAGCTTTGCAAGATAAGCGAATTTTCCGTATTTTTTCTATTCGGCAAGTGCGGGATAGCGTTCATAATCCCATTTGAAATTACCGCTGTCGATAATTATTCCGCTTATTGCATTACCTCCGCCGTTTATGTACTTTGATGAGGAATGTACCACAATATCAGCACCGTATTCAAACGGGTGAACGAGATAAGGTGTTGCCGTTGTGCTGTCGATTATGAGTGGTATTTTATAACTGTGTACAAATTCAGAAACACTTTTTAAATCGACTACATCAAGCTTTGGCTTACCTATAAGTTCCGAAAAAACAGCCTTTGTATTTTTGTTAATTAAAGGTTTGAGAGATTCAGGGGTAACCTCATTGACAAACCTTGTTTTTATTCCGAATTGCTGTAAATCCGAAAATAAATCAATCGTACCGCCGAACAGTCCCGAGCTTGCGATAACTTCATCGCCTGACTGCAAGATATTCAAAAGCGAAAGTGTAACCGCCGCCATTCCGGAAGAACAGGCAACAGCACCTGTTCCGTTTTCCAATGCACTCATACGCTTTTCAAATGAATCAACAGTCGGATTGCTTATGCGTGAGTAGGCATAGCCGTTAGCTTTGTTGTTGAATACCTTTTCAAGTTTTTCGGCTGAATCCTGTGAAAACGCACTGACCTGATAAATCGGTGTAATTGTTGAACCCATTGCTTCATTGCCGTTAATGCCCTTGTGCAACAGTTCGGTATTGAATTTCATATTATCACCGCCCAAAATTTATATGCTGAAAACAATCATTTTTAATGAACAAGTTCATTATACAGTTCTTTACACACTAAGTCAATAGGTTTTATAGATTTTATTTAAGTTACTATTATTTCCAATATTTTGTCGAAAATTTTTGGAATAAATACAGTATTCCATAAAAAACAGCTTACATTTTATTAAATTAAGTATTATACTTACTAATATAATAGGTTTTATATGTATTGTATCAGGAGGAATATAATGAAAATTTCTAAAAAAGTTGAATGTGGGATTATTGCAATGATTGATATAGCACTTTATTCCGAAAACGGAGAAGCTGTTACCGTTGAAAGCATATCAAAGCGTCAGGGTATCTCCGTAAAGTATCTTGAACAGATTTTGCCGTCACTGCGTCAGGCACATCTGATACAGGGTATGAAAGGCTGCCGTGGCGGTTATATGTTTTCAAAAAGTACGGATAAAATTACACTCAAAGAAATAATAGACGCTCTTGATGTGACAATTCTTAATGATTTTTATTATGATGACAACAAAAGCTATTCCGCTTTAAACGGTATCGTTTATGACTGCTTTTGGAATAAAACAACAAGACATATACAAAGGACAGCCGAAAGCATAACACTCGATATTATTGCCGATAAATGCCGTAACGCAATAAATGAAAAGAATGAAAATTTTATGTATTATATATAGTAATCTTGTCTGTAATACTCAACAAACAAATTCAATAAACACAAAAAAGCCAAAAGCCGATGCACTCAAACATACATCGGCTTTTGGCTTTTATTTATATATTCAGGGAAAATAAGGAATTAGTACATTCCGCCTGTCGGGTCTGCTACCGGTACTGCCGGAGCAGGCTCTTTAATATCTGCAACAAGTGATTCTGTTGTGAGAACCATACTTGCAACAGACGCTGCGTTCTGGAGTGCTGAACGTGTAACCTTAGTAGGATCTACGATACCTGCCTCCATCATATCCATATACTCTTCTGTAAGAGCGTTGAAACCATAACCAATCTTGTTAGCTGCCTTGATGTTTGCAACGATTACAGAACCTTCAAGACCTGCGTTAGCTGCAATCTGGCGTACAGGCTCTTCGAGTGCTTTAAGAACAATCTTTGCACCTGTCTTTTCGTCACCTTCAAGTGTATTAACAAGCTCTGTAACTGAATCTATTGTGTTCATAAGAGCTGTACCGCCGCCTGCTACGATACCTTCTTCAACAGCTGCCTTTGTTGCTGCAAGAGCGTCCTCGATACGGAGCTTCTTCTCTTTCATTTCGATTTCTGTTGCAGCACCAACCTTGATAACTGCTACGCCGCCTGCGAGCTTTGCAAGACGCTCGTGGAGCTTTTCTCTGTCAAAGTCTGATGTAGATGTTTCAATCTGAGCACGAATCTGTGCAACTCTGCCGTCGATAGCGTCCTTGTCGCCGTAACCGTCAACAATGATTGTGTTTTCCTTGTCAACCTTAACCTGACGAGCGTGACCGAGCTGGTCAAGAGTTGTGTCTTTAAGTTCAAGACCAAGCTCAGAAGAAATTACCTGACCGCCTGTAAGAACAGCAATATCCTGGAGCATTTCTTTTCTTCTGTCGCCAAAGCCCGGAGCCTTGATACCAACACAATTAAATGTACCACGAATCTTGTTAAGGATAAGTGTTGTAAGAGCCTCGCCCTCGATATCCTCAGCGATGATAACAAGCTTTTTACCTGTCTTTACGATTTGTTCGAGGAGCGGGAGAATTTCCTGAATATTTGAAATCTTCTTGTCTGTGATAAGGATATATGCGTCGTCAATATCAGCAACCATCTTATCTGTATCTGTGCACATATAAGGTGTGATATATCCTCTGTCGAACATCATACCTTCAACAACTTCTGAGTATGTTGCTGCTGTCTTTGATTCTTCAACAGTGATAACGCCGTCCTTGCCTACCTTTTCCATAGCGTCAGCAATAAGGTTTCCGATAAATTCATCAGCGGCAGAAATTGTTGCAACTCTTGCAATATCCTTTGTACCGTCAACTTGCTTTGAGTTCTTTTTCAGAGTTTCTACTGCTGTGTCAACAGCCTTGCTGATACCCTTTTTGAGTACCATAGGATTAGCACCTGCTGTAACATTCTTCATACCCTCACGGATAAGAGCCTGTGCAAGAAGTGTAGCTGTTGTTGTACCGTCACCGGCAACATCGTTTGTCTTTACAGAAACTTCCTTAACGAGCTGTGCACCCATATTTTCAAACGGGTCGTCAAGCTCAACTTCCTTTGCGATTGTTACACCGTCATTTGTGATAAGCGGAGCACCGAACTTCTTATCAAGAACAACGTTTCTGCCCTTAGGTCCAAGTGTAATCTTTACTGTATCTGCAAGCTGGTCAATACCGCTCATAAGAGCTTTTCTTGCGTCTTCACCGTATGCAATCTGCTTTGCCATAATAAATTACCTCCAAAATATAATTTAAAATCTTGTATATTATTCAACTACTGCAAGAATATCTTCCTGACGAACGATGTTGTATTCTTCATCGTCAAGCTTAACTTCTGTTCCTGAGTATTTGCTTGTGATAACCTTGTCGCCAACATTAACGTACATCTTTACTTCTTTGCCGTCAACAACTCCGCCCGGACCTACTGCAACAACTGTTGCAAACTGTGGCTTTTCCTGTGATGACGCCGTAAGAACGATACCGCCCTTTGTTGTTTCTTCTGCCTTTTCTGTTTTAACAACTACTCTGTCCAGTAATGGTTTAATAGTCATAATAGATTGCCTCCTTCAAGCAATATATAATAAATTTCTTTTCATTTAGCACTCTCTATCTCTGAGTGCTAAATATATTCTATACTGCTTTTTCCAAAAAATCAAGAGCTATTTTACAGTTTAATAAATTATTTACATTTATTCCAAAATTATATATTATTTTATTTTTAATTTATGTCATAATATAGCTTAAATTTTAACAATAGATAAAAAATCATAGTTCTTTTTGTTTATTTTTTCATCAATATTTCTAAAATTCTTTCAAAAAGCACCCAACCCGTAAGACTGCTAATTATGGGCTTTGTTGAAAAATATATTTTTATATATGAATGATAATGATATTGATTTGATTTTGCATAAATGATATTATAATATCAGTCTGAAAAAGGAGTTTTGACCGTGCAAAATTATAAAACATCATTATTCGGAAATATATATCGGATTTTAAACATAGTTTTACTGTGCTTTATTGCGAACAGTTATTTTTTCCTTGACCGTTTTAATATGCCGTTAATGCATACTTTGTGTGTTATTGTATTTATATTTATAAATATATTTCCGTCTGTTGCAAAAAGAGGCTATAATTCATTCCGTCTTCGTATGTGCTGTCACGGAAGTGAGCTTTTGATTTATTTTGCCGCCTCACTGACATTTTCAGTTGCGTTAAACATATATACTGTATTTATTTTAATGCCTGAACACTGGCTTAAATGGACTCTGAACTTAGTGATATGCATAATATATGAAAGCGTTATTTTCTGGAACGGAATAATATCCGTATATCTGACATCTGTCCAACTTGGAATAAAACTGAGAATAGTCGGGATTTTATGCGGCTGGATACCTATTGTAAACTTGTTTGTGCTTGGGAAAATTATAAAAATAACTTCTGAGGAAGTAAACTTTGAAATCGGAAAAGCAAATCTCAACAAAAGCCGTATATCAGAACGCATTTGTGCAACAAAATATCCTGTACTGCTTGTACACGGGGTGTTTTTCAGGGATTCAAAACACTTTAACTACTGGGGTCGAATACCGAAAGAGCTTGAATTAAACGGTGCAAAAATATATTACGGAAATCATCAGTCAGCCTCCTCTGTCGAGGACAGTGCGGCGGAATTGTCAGCAAAGATTGAAGATATTGTCAAATCGACAGGCTGTGAAAAGGTAAATATTATAGCCCACTCAAAAGGCGGACTTGACTGCCGCTATGCTATAAGCAAAATGAAAATGGACAAATATGTTGCGTCGCTTACAACAATAAATACTCCGCATCGTGGCTGTGGATTTGCCGATTATCTGCTTAACAAAGTTTCTCCCGACATAAAAAATTCCGTTGCCGATAAATACAACAACATACTGAAAAAATTCGGCGACAATAATCCCGATTTCCTCGCCGCCGTGTCTTGTCTTACGGAGGAATACTGCAAGAAATTCAATGAAGAAATCAAAGACTCGCCGTCTGTATATTATGCAAGTGTGGGTTCAAAGCTCAATCGCTGTTTAAACGGAAAATTCCCGCTGAATTTCTCTTATTTACTGGTAAAAAACTTTGACGGAGATAACGACGGACTTGTTTCTGAAAAATCGTTCTGTTGGGGCAGTGACTATCAGTTTGTTACCGTAAAAGGCAAGCGTGGAATTTCGCACGGAGATATGATTGACCTTAACCGTGAAAATATATATGAATTTGATGTTCGGGAATTTTATGTTCAGCTTGTATCAAAGCTAAGAGAAAAGGGGTTATGATATATAATTATCCAACTTACATCTTAATGGTACGAAAGAACTCGGACACCTTGAAATGGTGGGTACAATAGTGTATCAGCTTACACGAAATCTGTCTATGGACGAAATAAAGGACGCAGGATTTGACTCATATTTTGTTGATCATACAACGGGAGTTTATCCCTGTTCGTCAGCAGGAGTACCTTTTTCCGCCGCAGTATTGCAGGTTAAGGGCGACATTGTAACGGATATTCACGAGGATATGGCGGCTGAGCAAAAAGCCCGCAGCACCTACGACAACATTCTGAGATTTTGCGATGATCCTGATGTAATTGACCCGATAAGATTTCTGAGAGCCCGTGAGATTGTTCATTATCAACGGTTTGGAGAAGGTTTGAGAATAATCACTGACAAACTCGACAGCAAAAACTTTTATTACTTTAATCCCGAATTTGATAAATGCAAAAATAAAAACAACAAAAAGTAAATTCAAAAAAGGTCTGGTGTATTTTTCGTACATCAGACCTTTATCAATTCGTAATGCGTAATTCGTAATGCGTAATTGTTTATAAAGTTCAGAACAGCATATTGACTGCCATAGAAACAGTTAAAATATACACACCTATTCCTACAAGTATCATAACAAGAACGGAAATTATAAGCATCATAATAATTCTGTATTTTTCGGGTTTATGAGTTGCTTTGAAAACTATAAATACTATAATTGCCGCTATAAGAAGCACTGCCGTTATAGACGCCGTAATTAAAAATCCTGTACCGCCGGGAATACCCATTTTTCATTCCTCCTGTTTTATGTCATAGACTTTTTTCTCAATATATGACATCATTCTGTTATTTAAAAAACAATATATAACTATCGGAATAAATCCGACAAAAATATACCACTGCTTATAAACGCACCAGAATATTAAGGCAATCATCAGAACAACACACATTGCAATAAGAAATATATGTTCTTTGAGCCATTTTTTCTTCCAGTACCTATATTTTTCTTTGAGTGAAAAAGCATCAGACTTTGCAATATCGGTAATTATTTCATCTGCTTTTTTACGGTATTCGCTGTCGTTGATTCTTTCACCGCAAAGAATTTCGTTTATGCTTACGGAAAATTCCTTGCTTAACATTTCAAGCATTTCAATACTTGGAAGATAATTTCCGTTTTCCCAGCGTGATATGGTCTTGTTGGTAACTCCGATTTTTTCGCCTAACTGTTCCTGAGTAAGATGTTTTTCACGCCTTAATTCTGATATGAATTTGCCGACCTTTACTGTATCCATTGTAACAACTCCCACACTATATAATACGGATAATTATATAACAATAAGGAAAAAATGTCTTTACCATAAACAGCGAAAAGATTGGACATCAGGTTTTAAGCCGTCTTGCACCTACCTGTCGCATTACAAAGCCGGCAATCGAAAACAAAATCAATGCCCCGAGATTTACAATTACTATGCTTGCTCCTGTCGGCGTTGAATACATATATGAAATTACTATGCCGACAAAGAAACATACAACCGACACTATTGCCGATGTAATCATTACGGTTTTAAAGCGTTTGCACACACGCATTGATGTTATTGCAGGAAAGATTATAAGACTGGATATAAGCAGTGAACCCATCATCTTCATTCCCACTACTATGGTAAGTGCAGTAAGCAGGGCAATAATCATATTATAAACTCCGGCTTTTGTGCCTGTTGCCTTTGCAAAGTTTTCGTCAAAAGTAACGGCGAAAATCTTATTATAAAATACTACAAACAGACAAAGCACTATAACCGAAAGAATAATGCACAGCCATACATCTTCTGCCGACATTGAAAGAATACTTCCGAAAAGATAGCTGTTAATATCCGTATTAAGTCCTGTTGACATTGACGCAACCATTATACCTATTGCCAGAGCGGCGGTTGATATTATCGCTATTGCAGCATCGCCCTTTATTTTGCTGTTTTCGCTTATCCTCAAAAGAAGAAATGCAGCAGCAACAACTATCGGTATTGCAAATTCAAGCGGTGCAACATTCGCCGCCGTTGCAATAGCCAAAGCACCAAAGCCGACATGCGACAGTCCGTCCCCTATCATTGAATAGCGTTTCAGCACAAGGCTTACTCCCAGAAGTGCCGCACACAGTGACACAAGAAGTCCGCCGACTATTGCACGGACAAGAAACTGATATGAAAACATTTCAATTATTGCATTAAACACGGTTCATTCTCCTAAACATACAGCCGTTGAATTATTTTTTGCTTTCGTCAAAAAAATATTTTCCCACAGGGCTGTTAATGTAATCCTCTGTTGTACCGAAAAAGCTGTGCTTATGATTAAGGTGCAGTATATGAGTGGCATATTTTACAGATGAAACAATATCGTGCGATACCATTATGATTGTGATTTTTTCTTTTTTGTTGAGTTCATCAATCAGACGGTACATTTCCTCGGTTACAATCGGGTCAAGTCCTGTTACAGGCTCGTCAAGAAGTAAAAGCTTTTTGCTTGCACACAACGCTCTCGCAAGAAGTACACGCTGTTGTTGTCCTCCCGAAAGTTCACGGTAGCTTCGTTTCTGTAAATGCTCAATGCCAAGCCGTTTTATGTTTTCTTCGGCAATTTTTTTATCGTTTTTTGTATAAAACGGACGTATTCCACGGCTGTTCAGTCTGCCCGAAAGAACAACCTCAAACACACTTGCCGGAAAATCCTTTTGTGCAGGCGTCTGTTGCGGAAGATAGCCTATTTCATTTGATTTAAGCTCAGAACCCCTTACAATTTGTCCGCTTGACGGATTTTTCAGACCTAAAAGACCTTTTATAAGTGTACTTTTGCCCGAACCGTTTTCGCCGACAATGCAAAGATAATCTCCGCTGTTCACGCTGAAACTCAAATCCTTTATTACGCTTGTGTTTTCGTATGAAAACGAAACACTATTACAGCTTATAAGCTCCATTCAGGATAAAGCCTCCTTAATATTTTCGGCATTCTGATTCATAAGGTCAATATATGTTACTCCGCTGTCGAACTGCTCCTGCGTTACATTGTGGCAGGAATGGAAGGTCAGTTTTTTTGCCCCTGTATCTTCGCATATTGTATCGGCAACCTTGCCGTTTGAAAACTCTATACTGAAAACAACCGGGATTTTTTCGGCTTTTACTTTATCAATAAGGAATGATACCGTTGCGGCACTCGGTTCTGTTTCAGAAGAACAGCCCGGAAAAGCCGCATAATATTTCAGTCCGTATTCATCGGCAAAGTATCTCATAGGAAATCTGTCGCCGAATATTATTGTTTTTCTCTTTGCGTTATCGACTATATTCTGAAATTTACTGTCAAGAAGCGAAAGCTTTTTGCTGTACTCAGTTGTGTTTTTTTCATAGACTTTTGCGTTATCCTTATAAAGCTCAACAAGTGCTGATGAAATTTTCTTTGAAATAATAATTGCGTTCTTCGGCGATGTCCATACATGTTCGTCATATTCTATTTTATGACTGTCGTCGTCTTCATCTTTGTCCTGTTCCATACCCTCAACAATTTCTTCCTGTACAGTATCAACACAATCCATAAGTGAAATTATTTTTTTCGGCTTTGAGTCATTGGATTCAAGAATATCCCTAACCCACTCATCAGATTCACCGCCGACATATATAAACAAATCGCAGTTCTGAATTTTTATAATATCCTGCGGTGTCGGGTCATAGTTATGACTTTCAGTACCCGGTTTTAAGAGCATTGTCAAATCGACGTTATCTCCCCCGATCTGTCGAGCGAAATCATACGGCGGAAAAATTGTAGTTACAACACTGATTTTTCCGTCACTGCCGCTTTGAGCTTTTGACACTGAATTTTCTTTATTGCCGCAGGCACAAAGCGTTGCAACAAGAATTAAAGATGTAATAATTACAGCTAAAAATTTTTTCATAGTTTTCTCCTGAATTAAATATCACTTAGCGTTTTACTTTGATGAACATTTCCTGCAAATACCGTAAAACACTGTGCGGAACGGATTTATCCTGAAACCGTGGTCATCATATATATGCTCATAAAGCTCATCAAGATGACTGCATTCAAGATGAATAAGACAACCGCACTTTTCGCATTTCAAGTGGAAATGTTCACGGCAACGGCTGTTTTCCTGAACATATTGAAAACAAGCCCCTGTTGAACCGTCAACCGTATATTTGCGGACAATACCCTGTTCCAGTAATTTTTCAAGATGTCGGTAAATGGTTGTAACTCCTACATGGCTACCGTTTGAGGAAAGATAATCGGCTATCTGACACACTGTAACATGGCTGTCGCTGTTGTCAACAAGATATTTTAATATTGCCTCACGCTGTTTGGTTTTATAACCGCTCTGACTGTTCATTTTTATGATTTTACATCTCCGTTAAGCACACAAATTTGAAAAGCATTTTCATTTTATCACCGCATTATACAAATGTCAATAGAATTTGAAAAGCATTTTCAAAATCAGCGAATGAATTATTTACCTTGCAAAATTATGCTTAATATATTACAATAAGTAAGGTTTGTGTAAAATATTTTAAGATTGAGGTATGTATAAAAATTGGATATACAAAAAGATATTTTATCGGTTAAGCAAAACCTTACTACGTTTAATATTGATGAAATTATCGGAATTGCAAAGCGTGACAAAAACAAAAAGCGTTCATTCTTGCTTGTAAACAAATTGCAGTCAAAGCACTATCCGTCAGACCCACAAAAAACCGACACGCTTTTTTCACTGCTTGCTAAAACGGTTCAAACCGGTTTTTCCGACAAAAACAATGTGCTTGTTATCGGATTTGCGGAAACCGCTGTTTCAATCGGTGCATATATTGCGGCAGCTTTCAAAAATTCGTACTATATTCAGACCACAAGAGAAATAATTAAAGATAAAGATTATTTAACATTTGATGAAGTTCACAGTCACGCTGTTACTCACAGGCTTTATACTGATAATTTGCAGAAGGTTATCGAAAACTGTGATTTAATAGTAATTGCTGATGATGAGTTTACAACGGGTAACACTGCATTGAACCTTATAAATGCTTTAAAAGCAAATTTCAAAATAAAAAAATCCTGCAAAATCTGTATGGCGTCAATTTTTAACTGTGTCAAAGATGATCATTTACTCAAAATAAAGGAAAACAATGTTGATATTGTATCTCTCATTACGGCACAGTTTAACTCTGAAAATTTAGTATTCCCGTATGAATTTTCACAGGATAATATTGTATGCAGAGAACACAGGAAAATCGTATTCAGTAAAATCTGTGGAAAAACTAATCCCTATACGGCAATAAATACGGAAAAATACATTGAAAGCTGTGACAAATTCATTTCTGAGATAACGAGGATATTAACGCCGATAAATCCGTCAGAAGATGTTTTGATTGTCGGTACGGAGGAATTTTCGTTTTGTGCATTAAGGCTCGGTAAACTGCTTAAACAAACTTTAAATAATGTCAGAGTTCAGTGTACCACTCAAAGTCCGATACTTCCGTCAGATGATAAAAACTACATAATAAACAATCGTACACATTTTGAAAGCCTTTACAATTCTGAACGCACAACTTATCTTTATCAGTTAAGGCATTATGATACGGCAGTTATACTTACGGACAGCGAAAACCCGTCTGAAAATTCCATAAAACAGCTTACGGACGCAATAGCTGCTGAAAAAATATTTTTTATACAGTGGAGGAATTAAAAAATGCATTCGTCATACAATGAAAGCGATGTTATTGTTCTTTTGAAAGATATTTCGGGCAGAATTTCTCCGCTGTCGGCAAAAGAGCGTGAAAAACTCATTCAGAGCGGAACACATTACAGTGAGCTTTTGCCGCAGGAGTATGAGCCGTCACAAAAATACATAAATCTGTATGAATATGCGTTAAAAAATTTCAGTTCAGATACGGCACTTGCTGTTCAGTGCGTTTCAGAAAAAATTTATAAGCTGCACGGCAAAAATACCGTTATCGTATCCCTTGCAAGAGCGGGAATCCCCGTTGGTGTGCTTATAAAGCGTTATCTTGTTCATAAATATAAAATTGAAATTCCCCACTATGCAATCTCCATTATTCGTGGAAAAGGCATTGACCATAACGCAATGAAATATATACTTGAACGTCATAAACCTGAAAATATCTGCTTTGTTGACGGTTGGGTCGGAAAAGGTGCAATTCAGAATGTTCTGCGTGATGAAATAAATAAAAATTATCCCGATATTGACTCGACCGTTGCGGTACTTTCAGACCCTGCACATATAACGTCTTTGTGCGGTACAAACGAGGATTTTCTGATTGCAAGCTCCTGTCTTAACTGTATTGTTTCGGGACTTCTGAGCAGAACAGTTCTGCGTGATGACCTTATCGGAAAAGACGATTTTCACGGTGCGGTATTTTACAGGGAATTTCTGCCCCGTGATCGCTCGTATGAATTTGTAAACGCCGTTGAAAGCTGTATGAATTATGATGATATAAAGCTTTGTGAGCCTGTAATTGATTTCGGCGGAGTTAAGGAAACACAAAAAATCGCAGAGGAATTTTCGGTAAGCGACATAAACCGTGTAAAACCGAGCATTGGTGAAGCAACCCGTGTGCTTATGCGTCGAGTGCCTGATTTAATTCTTGTGCGTGACACAAACGACAAATTCGTGTCACACTTGCTTGAACTTGCCGACGAAAAAGGCGTTGAAGTGCGACAGTATCCGCTGAAATATTACAGAGCCTGCGGAATAATAAAAGACCTTGCCGACGCTTAACGGAGGAAATATGATATTTTTTACGGATATTGACAACACGCTTATTTTTTCAAAAAAACGCTCTCCCGGAAACAGCGTTTGCGTTGAATATAAGGACGGTCAGCCGCTCAGCTTTATGACGGAAAAGTCAATAGAATTATATAAAGCCTTATGCAAAAAAATCACCGTTATTCCCGTTACAACAAGAAGTACGGAACAGTTTATGCGTATTGAATATATAAAAAATTCTCAATATGCGATAGTTTCAAACGGTGCAAAGCTGTTTGTAAGCGGCGTTGAGGACAAGGAATGGACTGAGTATTACAAAGCCTGTGTTGAAAACTGTATGCCTGTCTTTGAAAAATGCAGAAGCACTCTTAAAGAGTCTTTTCCGCAGTGTAATGTGCGTATGGCAGACAATATTTTTTTGTACAGCCGTCTTGATGATGACAGTCATACGGCATTTGAAATTTTATCCGACCTGTGCAAAAATGACAATGTAAACATCAGCGAAAGTCACGGAAAGATATATGTCATTCCCTCGGAAATAGGAAAAGCCAAGGCTGTAAAGCGTTTTATGAAAAAATATAATTTCACCGACAAAACCGTAAGTGCCGGCGACAGCCTTATGGATTTGGATATGCTGTTATCAACTGATTATTCTATCGCTGTATATGGTGAACTCAGCGAAAAGCTGAAAAATCATTCAAACACAACAGTCATAAATTCTCCTGTTGTCAGCGATAAAATTCTTGAAAATGTTATGAACTTTTCCGTTTAACATCAAAACACCGCCAACGAAAATGTTGACGGTGTTTTTCACTGTGTAAAATTATATTATTAAATTGCGGGTGCAGGGGTATCATACCCCTGCCGGGGTCAAGGGCGAGCAGCCCTTGTGGGGTTTGGGGCAAAGCTCCGACATTCATTAGTTAAAAAAGAAATAGCATTACAGGTTTTTGTAAATTTCCGAATACTGTTTTATTGCCTGTACAACCTGTTCATAGCTGTGTTTTGAAGTGTCAAAGCATAAATCATAGTTGCGGACATTTTCCCAGTCCTGACCGGTATAGTATTTGTAATATTCCATACGGTGTTTGTCTATCTGGCTTATTGTCTTGTCTGCCTCTGTCGCAGTTACCGAGAATTTTTCAACAACCGTATTTATGCAGTCCTGGTACGGTGCCCATACAAAGACTTTCAGAACCTTATGACCGCTGTCTTTGAGTACAAAATCGGCACATCTGCCGACTATAATACAGTCGCCCTTATCGGCAAGATCTTTGATTATTTTTGCCTGATAGTTGAAAATGTTCTGCTTTGAAACGAACTTACTGTTTTCGGGTGGAATAAGATCTCCCTCATATTTTGACGAGCGGTCAAAAAGACCTCTTTTTACCGTTTCGTCGTTTTCGGAAAACAAACGGACATTTATTCCGCTTTCGTCAGACGCAAGGTAGATAAGCTCCCTGTCATAAAACGGAATATTCATTTCCTTTGAAAGCATTTTTCCGATTGTGCGTCCTCCGCTTCCGTATCCTCTTGCAATAGTGATAATTGTGTTTGACATACCAAGACCCCCTTTTTAGTTATGTAAAATTATAATTCTGAGGGCGGCAATATATTACCGCCGCCCGATTATGCTTTTGAAAGATTACAATAATTATTCGCTGAGGTATGCTTTCTTTACAGAATCGTTGTTCATCAGTTCTTTTGCGTCACCTGAAAGTGAAATTTTGCCTGTTTCGAGAACATAGGCTTTATTTGCAATAGAAAGTGCCTTTTTTGCGTTCTGCTCAACAAGGAGAACGGTTGTACCACTTTTATTGATTTCTTTTATTATATCAAAAATTTCGTTTACAAGCAACGGTGAAAGTCCCATTGACGGTTCGTCCATAAGGATTATTTTCGGTTTACTCATTAACGCTCTGCCCATTGCGAGCATTTGCTGTTCACCGCCCGAAAGTGTACCGGCAATCTGTTTTTTACGTTCTTCAAGGCGTGGAAACTTTTTGTAAACATTCTGTATGCTTTCCTCAATTTCGTCCTTGTCTTTTCTTGTATAAGCACCAAGACGGATATTGTCATATACCGTAAGCTCGGAAAAAATTCTTCTGCCCTCGGGAACGTGTGCCATACCCATTGAAACTATCTTGTGTGCCGGAATTTTTGTAATGTCTTTTCCGTCATACATAATTTTTCCGCTGCGTGGACGGAGAAGTCCTGTAATTGTGTGGAGTGTTGTGGTCTTTCCTGCTCCGTTTGCACCGATAAGTGCAACGATTTCGCCTTCGTTTACTTCAAAGGATATGCCTTTGAGTGCGTTAATAACACCGTAATATACTTCTATATTTTCTATGCTTAAAAGTGCTGACATCTTTTTCCCTCCTTAATCTCCGAGATATGCCTTGATAACCTCAGGATTATTAAGAACATCTTTTGTTACGCCCTTTGCAAGCTCCGTACCGAAATTAAGTACGGTTACCTGTTCGCAAATTCCGCTTACAAGGTGCATATCGTGTTCTATGAGCAGTATTGTCATATCAAATTTATCACGGACAAATTTGATTGTATCCATAAGCTCCTGAGTTTCACTCGGGTTCATTCCTGCGGCAGGCTCATCAAGAAGAAGAAGTTTCGGATTTGTTGCCAACGCTCTTGCGATTTCAAGCTTTCTCTGTTTACCGTAAGGAAGATTGTCGGCAAGAGTGTTTGCCTCGTTTTCAAGCTCAAACACCGAAAGAAGCTCCATTGCCTTTTCGTTCATTTCTTTTTCGGCTTTAAAGTAGCGTGGAAGTCTGAAAATTGCCTCAAATGCCGAATACTTGTTGATGTTGTGCATACCCGACTTTACGTTGTCGAGAACGGACAGCTTTTTGAAAAGACGGATATTCTGAAATGTTCTTGCAATTCCAGCCTGATTGATTTCAGCGGGCTTTTTGCCGTTGAGCGTTTCTCCGTCAAGACTGAATGAGCCTGAGGTAGGTTTATAAACTCCCGTCAGCATATTGAAAACCGTTGTTTTTCCTGCACCGTTAGGACCAATCAGACCGTAAAGCATACCTTTTTCAAGTGTAAGATTAAGTCCGTCAACGGCACGGAGTCCGCCGAATGATATACTGAGATTTTTAACTTCAAGAAGTGCCATTATCCCTCTGCCCCTTTCTGAACATTATTTTTCTTTCTGTTCCTGAATTTTGCAATAAGGACTTTTGGTGCAATCATTGAAAGCTTTGCCTTGATTGTAGGATTGTTGTTTACAATCATCATTACGATAAGAACAACAGCGTAAATCAACATTCTGTATTCGCTGAATCCACGGAGCATTTCAGGAAGTGCAGTAAGAATAATTGCGGCAATAACGGAGCCTCTCATACTGCCTATTCCGCCGAGTACAACCATTACAAGAATTGTTATAGACATATTGTATCCAAAGTTGTTGGTGTTTGCGGTAAGTCCCGAAAGATTGTGGGAATAGAGTGTTCCGGCAAGTCCTGCAAAGAATGCTGAAATTGCAAAAACAAAGAGCTTGTGCTTTGTTACGTTTATGCCGATTGACTCTGCGGCTATGCGGTTATCTCTTATTGACATAATTGCACGGCCTGTGCGTGAGTCGATAAGATTAAGACATACGATAAGAGTTATCATTACAATCACAAAGCCGACAATTACATTCGAGCTTTTTGGTATTCCCGTAATTCCGAGTGCACCCTTGATGATTACCTTGCCGTCCTCAGCAAGATTCAATGCGTCGGCACCGGTGGTTGAAAAATGTATGCCGCTGCCGTCAATTCCTACATAAAGTGCGGTAACGACATTTTTTATAATTTCACCGAAAGCAAGCGTTACGATTGCAAGATAGTCACCTTTAAGTCTTAATACAGGAATACCGATAAGTATTCCGAATACTGCCGCCGTAAGACCGCCGACAAGAAATGCAAGCGGAAAACGAATCCAAATATCAGTAATTACATCCTGAGTTGCAACGGTAAAAAATGCACTTGCATAAGCACCTACACACATAAATCCGCCGTGTCCGAGGCTGAGCTCACCGAGAATACCGACAACAAGATTGAGTGAAAGTGCAATGGTAACATAGTAACATATCGGAACGAGAAGTCCGCTGAAAAGGTTTGACATATTGCCCGTGCCGTCAAGGATTTCAACTATAATAAACAGTGCGACAACCATTCCACAGGTTATCAGCTTGCTTCTGAAAGCAGGAGAAATTGATTTCCTTGGTTTTAAGGCGTTTTCGGGGGCATTGTTGTTTTGTACTGTATTTCCCATTTGTTTCACCTCATACTTTCTCGCTTATTTTCTTGCCCATAAGACCTGTCGGTTTAATGGTAAGAATAATAATAAGCACGGCAAATACTATTGCGTCAGACATCTGAGATGAAATATATGCTCTGCTGAGGCTTTCAAATACACCTAAAAGTATTCCGCCGACCATTGCACCCGGAATTGAACCGATACCGCCGAATACTGCGGCAACAAACGCCTTGATACCGGGCATTGCACCTGTATAGGCGGTGAGTGAAGGATAAGCCGAACACATAAGTATTCCGGCAACAGCCGCAAGAGCCGAACCGATAGCAAATGTCAGTGAAATGGTTGCGTTTACGTTAATACCCATAAGCTGAGCAGCCCCTCTGTCCTCAGAAACGGCACGCATTGCGTGACCGGGCTTTGTTTTGTTTACAAAAAGCACAAGTCCGATCATTATAATAACCGAAACGATAATCGTTACGATTGTTTCGCCTGTAATTACAAGCTGGTCATCGAAAAGGCTGATTTTCGGTATTGTTACAACGGAAGTGAAGGTCTTTGTTCCTGAACCGAAGATAAGAAGTGCGAGGTTCTGGAGCAAATAGCTTACACCGATTGCGGTAATAAGAACTGCAAGAGGTGACGCTGATCTGAGCGGCTTGTAGGCTACTTTTTCGACAATAACTCCGAGTATTGTACAGCCGACTATTGCACCGAGTATTCCCCATATTGAATCAAGACCGAGCGTTGTACACAGTGTGAACACTATAAAACCGCCGACCATTATAATATCGCCGTGTGCAAAGTTCAGCATCTTGGCTATACCGTAAACCATAGTATAGCCGAGTGCTATGAGTGCATAAATACTTCCAAGACTTAGTCCGGAAATTAAATATGATAAAAATTCCATTATTATTTACTCCCCTGTTACGGAATGTTTAAAACATCAATAAACGGTATTGGATTTTGTTATTCTGTTTTTGCGGGACAAAAACTGATAATTGTAAATAAATTTTGTTGACGCATTTTATTGTTAAAATGAGAAAGCAAAATTGATTTGCAGAATATTTTAAATATGCCGTGCGGAGTTACAGCGTCCCACACGGCATATAAAAAATCATTTTATTGATAATGATAGATTAGTCCATCGCAGCATAAGCACCGTTTACAATTTTAACAGCCTTAGGAGCCTTTGTAGGTTCGCCTGTTGCTGCCCATGTAATACCTGTACCTGTTACACCGTCAATCTTAATATCTGTCATAGCTTTTTTCATTGCATCACAAATATCCGAAGCTGACATATCAGCCTTGATTTCTGATTTTTCTGCTGCTGCTTTGATTGCATAAACGCCGTCATAAGCATCGGCAGCAAACTGGTTAAGTGTTTCGTCACCGAATTTTTCTTTGAATGATTTTACAAAGTTCTGTGTTTTTTCGTCCTTTGCGTCAGCTGAGAAAGGAGTAAGGAGCATTACATTTTCAGCGAGTGAGGTGTCAAAATTCTTAACAGTAAGAAGTCCGTCGAGTCCGTCACAGCCAAAATACTTAATGTTAAGACCTGCTGTTTTTGCCTGCTGAAGAATAAGTGATGCTTCCTGATAGTAGATAGGAAGGAACAGAAGCTCTGCACCTGATGATTTTACTTTCTGAATCTGTGTTGAGAAGTCTGTTTTGCTGTCGCCTGTGAATGATTCGGCTGCTACAACTTCAAGACCGAGTTCCTTTGCTCTTTTCTGGAAGTTTTCGTAAATACCCGAAGAATAAGAAATTGAGCTGTCATATATTACGGCAATTTTGCTTGCAATCTTGTTGTCTGAAATATATGTTGCTGATGCAGTACCCTGGTCAGGGTCAGAGAAGCATACTCTGAATGCGTTGTCGCCCTCGATAGCCTCTACTGTTGTTGCTGACGGAGTGATAAGGAACATATTGTCGTTCTTTGCCTCCGACTCAACAGAGATACAAGGCTGTGAAGTAACTGTGCCGAGGAGTATCTGCATACCCCAGTCTTTAAGGGCATTGTAAGCGTTTACTGATTTTTCCGTATCGTTTACATCGTCCTGTGCGTTAAGTTCAAGCTTTACGCCGTTAATTCCGCCTGCGTTGTTGATTTCATCAATTGCAAGCTGTGCACCGTTTTTAACTGCGTTGCCATATACGGCAGCGTCGCCTGTAAGAGGTCCTATAATGCCGACTTTCAGGGTTGAGCCTGAACCGTTGTCGCCGGATTTGCTTGTGTCTGATGATGAGCCGCCGTTTCCGTTACATGCTGCCAAAAAAGGTACAGCCACTGCAAGCGAAAGTGCAAGTGCAAGGACTTTTTTGAAATGCTTTTTCATAATCTTTTCCTCCAAAATATTAATTTTGTTAATTTAATCTTTTAAATGATTAAATTCATAAAAATTTACTTATATTATAGCTTAAAGCGTTTTCATAGTCAAGAATTAAATGCATATAAAAATATATTTAATGTCATTATTTTACAATTATTATTCCAAATTCAAAAAATTTAATATTCATAAGGCATAAATTTTAATTTATATACATATATTTTCCGATAATGCAAATAATACTCCCGTAAAAATTAAATCATTCTTTTATAAAGGAGTTTTTTTATGAAAAAGACACTTATTGCATTTATATCGGTTATGATGATATGTTTATGTTTTGCGGCTTGTAAGTCCAACACCGACAACAACCCCTCAACCTCAAAACCAAACACCTCATCAACACCGAACGGTTCAACTGTTCCGAATACTTCATCAACTCCGAACAGTTCGACTGTTCCAAACGCTTCATCAAACCCGAACAGCTCGACTGTTCCAAATGCTTCATCAAACCCGAACAACTCAGCCGCTGAAAGCAATAACAACGGTCGTGTCGCAGGGAACAACGGTCAGGTAACTGACGGCAATGGAATTATCGGCGATACGGAAGATTTTGTTTCAAATACGGTAAGCAATGTTGAAAGCTTTGTAACAGGAAGATAAATACAAAAATTCTTGGAAATTTATAAACGGTTATCGGCAGGTTTTTAATTTTTCTGCCGACAGCCGTCTTTTATTTTGTAATTTATTGTTATACTATTTCTTTTTCGAGTAACAGATGCTGGGACCTTGCCCCAAACCCCACAAGGACTGCTCGCCCTTGACCTCGGCAGATGTGAGCAACACCTGCACCCGCAATCTTTATCCTCAGCTTTAAAGCGAAACAGTATAAACGGTAATTGAGAATTTTCGGTCTTTTAAATAAAACAAACACATATACATTAGTAAATAATTTTAAAAGCGGTGATTTAATGCTTGTTGTCCTTAACATCAGAAAAGACGAACTCCGTTCATTTATGCAAAAATTAAAAGCCGTATTCCGTCCGTGTGAAATATGTGCCGATATTATCTGCAAAAATGAAATTGCCGTATTACATATACGATATAAGCAAAGGCGTGGCGGTATTCGCTTTAATAAAATATACAAATACACCGTCGGTGCACCAAAGACGGTTCTGTGCGATAATGATTTGTCGCTTGTCGATACGCCGTTTACACGCTTTGAAAGCGATGAATTAAATATTTGTATGATGAAAAATTTTATATGTTCCGCTTTAAAGGCAGCCGACATACCTCCGTCCGAGCTGAAAATTTCATTTTTTGACCCGACAGCCGAATATCCGCTTTTTGCGGAAAAACTGCTGAACTATACCTCTTGTCTGACAGTTGTCAGCAATATGCCGAGATTCTATGAAAACGAATCTGAAAGACATCTCAACGAACTTGGTGTTTCAACAATAGTCAGCAATTCCATTGAAAAATTAACACCATGCGATATTCTGATTTGTCCGTCAAAAATCAAGGCTCACCTGCCGACGGCAACATCTTCTTTGATTTTTACAAGTCATCGTCCTCTTGTGAATGTCAGCGGCACCGTAATAACAAGATATGTTCCCGAATTTCCTGTTCAATTCAAGGAGATAAAGCCTGAATGTGTTGATGATTTTTATTTTCTTTCTGCTCTTTATACCCTTTGCGGAATAACCGAGCTTGAAAAGCTGAATCCGCAATACTGTGAATGTGATACAGCAAAATTTTCTCTTGAACAGACGGTTAAAAGGATTAAGACTAACTGTGCCGCCTATTCCCTTGAAAAGCAAAAAGAAATTTGCTCTGATTAAACAAAATCGGACAGTGACTTCACACTGCCCGATTTTTTGTTTGCGATTATGATATTTGTTTATTTCAGGCTAAGACCGAGATTGTATGCCTCGGTCATCAGCTTGCCGTTTTCGCTGAGGTCGCTGTCGCCGCCTGCAATAATTCTGCCGATAAGCTCCATTCCCTTGCCCTTAAATGTATCAAGATACCAGTCGTAATGCGGCTCGTATTTAGGATAATTTTCGGGTGCTCCCTGTGCAAAAATACCGATGAGTTTTATGCCCTGTGGTATTCTGATGTTGCGTTCCGAATCCATAAGGCAATAGTGGCGGTTCATAAATGTTATCATAGGGCCGCAAACCTGTGAATAATAGTTCGGACTTGTGACAACCAACGCTCCGCTTTCTCTTAAATCCTTGTAGTATTTCTGCATATCGTCGTCGATTACACAATCTCTTTTCATTTTGCGGCAGGCACCGCAGCCACGACAGCCCTGCAAATTCATTTTGCTGACATCATAAACCACAACTTCATTTCCGTTTTCCTTTGCTCCGTCAATAAAACGCTGTGCAAGTTTTTTTGAAACGGAATTTGCTTTGCTGCTTCCGAGAACAACAGTAATTTTCATTCTTATCACTCCGTGTCCTTATTTATGAGCAGTGGATATGTGAAAATCACTCCACACTCCACACTCCACTCTCCACTCTGAATATAACTCAACACTGAATTTTATTCTTTTACCATTGAAAGAACTATATCTTCAACTTTGAGAAGTGCTGTGTCAATCTTTTCGGGATTGCCGACACCTGCCATTGCTCTTTCGGGCTTTCCGCCGCCCTTACCGTCAACGATTTCTGCAACCTGTTTAACGATTTTTCCTGCGTGTGCACCCTTTGCCTGTGCTTCCTTTCCGCAGGCAACAGCGATTGTGCCTTTTCCGTTATCAATTCCGAACAATACTGCAACGCACTTCGGTGCAACTTCAAGAACACGGTCTGTCATTGTTTTAAGCATTGCTGAATTAGTTGCATTGAATGCTCCCGAAACAATTCTTACGCCCTTTTTAAGAGGTGCATTTGCGAAAAGATTATCAACGCTGAGTGCCGACAGCTTTTCCGTCAGTCTGTTGATTTCCTTTTCTCTTTCTTTGAGTTCGTTTACCGTATGCTGACATACATTTACAAACTCGCTCATATTTGTGGATTTCAACAGGTGCATTGAATCGGAAATAGCCTTTGTACATTCATTGAGAAGGTGAAGAACACCTTCGCCTGTTACAGCCTCTATTCTTCTTACGCCTGACGCAACCGAGCTTTCGTTGAGTATTCTGAAAAGTCCGATTTTTGCGGTATTTTCGATATGAGTACCGCCGCAGAATTCCCTTGAAAAATCATCTACCATTACTACACGGACAATGTCGCCGTACTTTTCGCCGAACAGAGCCATAGCACCGAGTTTTTTAGCCTCGTCAATAGGCATTTCCTTTGTTGCAACATCAACAGCCTTGAAAATTTCTTCGTTTACAAGTTTTTCAACCTCTATGATTTCATCATCGGTAAGAGCCGAAAAATGTGTAAAGTCAAAGCGGAGTTTGTCAGGGGTTACGAGCTGTCCTGCCTGTTCAACGTGATTTCCGAGAACCTTTCTGAGTGCTGCCTGTAAAAGATGAGCCGCTGTATGATTACGCATTGTTGAATAGCGTGTCTTTTCGTCAACCTCAGCCTTTACGCTGTCGCCTACTTCAATAGTTCCCTCTGCAATTTCACAGCGGTGCATATATATGCCGTTGTGATCCTTTACGGTATCTCTTACAATAAGCTTTGCGTGGTCGGTTGTGATTGTGCCGACATCGCCGACCTGTCCGCCGCTCTCTGCATAGAACGGGGTTGTATCAAGAACAACGACTGCATCTTCGCCTGTACCGCCGAATTCAACCTTTTCGCCGTCCTTTACGATTGCAAGAATCTTTGCGTCAGCTTTAAGGTCTGTATAGCCTACAAATTTTGTTTTCTCTATTCCGCTGAAATCAACAGCATCACTGAGCCAGGCGTCTGCTCCGGCATTTTTTCTGGCATTTTTTGCACGCTCTTTCTGCTCTTTGAGAAGTCTGTTGAAACATTCAAGGTCAACTATCATTCCTCTTTCTTCCGATACCTCTTTGATAAGATCAATCGGGAAACCGTAGGTATCATTGAGTTTGAATGCGTCTTCACCCGAAATTCTGTTTACTTCCGAGCGGTCAATAATTTCATTTAGAATAGTAAAGCCCTGCTCAAGTGTTTTTCTGAATGATTCCTCTTCCGTCCTGATAACCTTTACGATAAGCTCACGCTTTTCGGCAAGTTCAGGATAAGCAGGATTTTCGTGAATAACGGTATCAACAACCTTATACATAAACGGCTCAGTAACACCGAGAAGTCTTCCGTGACGAGCGGCACGGCGGAGAAGTCTTCTGAGAACATATCCTCTGCCCTCGTTTGACGGCATTACACCGTCGCTTATCATAAATGTTACACTTCTGATATGGTCGGTAATTACACGGAGTGAAATATCCGTTTTTTCGCTGTCGCCGTAGCCCACACCAACAAGCTCGGAGATTTTCTTCATTATATTCTGTACGGTATCAACAAGGAAAAGGTTATCAACTCCCTGCATAATGCACGCAAGTCTTTCAAGTCCCATACCTGTATCAATGTTCGGATGGTCAAGCGGTGTGTAGTTGCCCTTGCCGTCGCTTTCAAACTGAGTAAATACGTTGTTCCAGAATTCAACATATCTGTCACAGTCACAGCCTACGCCACAGGTTGGCTTTCCGCAGCCGTATTTTTCGCCACGGTCAAAATACAATTCAGAGCAAGGACCGCAAGGACCTTCGCCGTGTTCCCAGAAGTTATCTTCTTT
>JBJEOP010000126.1:0-6705 GCA_051880775.1 Acutalibacteraceae bacterium | reverse complement strand
CCATTCAATGGGACAGTTCATTCAGGAAGGTTCAAGAACAATGTTTGAAACCGTTGTTCAGATTGAAAAGCCAAAGTATGAAATCACTCTCGGCACAGACCCCGAAAATGTTGACGGTCTTAACTTCCTTTCAGGCAAAACCGTTGACTATGTAAACAAGAGAGCCTTTGAGGGTACGGTTCTTGCTCATACAGACGGAAGTGTTCCGAATGTTGTACTCAATATGCCGGAAGTAAGCGAAACAGAACTCGGCTATCTTATTTACTTCTTTGAAAAGGCTTGTGCAATCAGCGGATACACAATGGGCATTAACCCGTTCAACCAGCCGGGTGTAGAAAGCTACAAGAAAAATATGTTTGCTCTTCTCGGTAAACCGGGCTATGAAGACCAGAAGGAAGCTCTTGAAGCAAGACTTAAATAAAAACAGGAATGTTTAATGCTCATCGGGCATTATCAAAAATATCTTTCAGTGAATAAACCGCTTTGACGGTTGAATTATAAGGAGGCAAAATTTATGGTAACACTTATTATAGGCAAAAAGGGTACAGGCAAAACAAAGAAGCTCATCAATCTTACAAACGAAGCAGTAGAAGCATCAAACGGTAATGTTGTTGTAATTGAAAAAGGTTCAAAGCTTACTTATGATGTTACACACAAGGCAAGACTTATTGACACGGAACAGTATTCAATCACAGGCTATGAAGCTTTCTTTGGCTTCCTCAGCGGACTTTGTGCAGGCAACTACGATGTAACAGATGTTCTTGTTGACTCCACACTCAAAATCGGCGGACAGGATTTTGACGCTTTTGCTGAATTTATCACAAAAATCAATGTTCTTGCTGCTAAGACAGAAACAAAGTTTACATTCCTTGTATCTGCCGACGAAACAGAGCTTCCGAAGAGCCTTGACGCTGTTTCGGTTAAAATCTGATTGAAACACAACAGTATATGAATAGACAGCCGTCAGAATTTATTCTGGCGGCTGTTTTTTCTTTTAAAGAAATACACTTTAAACTCAGGGGAAAATTCACCTAAGTTTTAAGGGAATACTTGATTTTTCTAAAAAATTCGTGGTATAATAATTAAAAGTAAGGGGAAAATACCCGTAAGTTATAAGTGAACGGAGGATTGCTATGCAGAAGATTATCAGGCGTGACACATATCTCAATAGAATTATTGACAAAATGGAAAATGGGCTTATAAAGGTAATCACAGGTATAAGAAGATGCGGAAAAAGTTTTTTGCTTTTTAATTTATTCCATGATTATCTTATTGAAAGCGGAGTAAAAGAAGAACAGATTATCTCTATTGCCCTTGATGATGATACTTTTGTTCAGTATCGTAATCCTGATGAATTGTCAAAATATATCCGCTCAAAGATAGTAAACAAGGATATGTACTATATTTTTATTGATGAAGTGCAGTATGCAATCACAAAAGAAGAACTGAAAAATCCTGATAATATAAAACTTTACAATGTATTAAACGGACTTATGCGGCTTCGTAATGTTGATATTTATGTTACCGGCAGTAATTCAAAAATGCTTACAAAAGATGTTCTGACTGCATTTCGTGGCAGAGGTGACGAAATAAAAGTATATCCTTTGTCATTCAAGGAATATTATTCCTTTGTCGGCGGAGATAAATCAGAGGCATACGAAGAATATGCTCTTTATGGAGGTATGCCACTTGTTCTGACCAAAAAGAGTGACTCTGAAAAAGTGACATATCTGCAAAATCTCTTTACTGAGGTTTATTTCAAGGATATTACTGAGCGTTATAAAATAGAATTGCCTGATGTTCTGAGTGAGCTTACTGATGATTTGTGTTCTTCGACAGGTTCTCTTACAAATGCAAGAAAAATCGCAAATACTTTACAGACGGTTAAAAATATTAAGACTTCGGCTTTTACTATTTCAAATTATCTGAATTATCTTACAGAGTCTTTTCTGTTCAGTAATGCAAAGCGTTATGATGTAAAGGGGAAGAAGTATTTTGAATATCCCTCAAAGTATTATTGCACTGATGTAGGACTGCGTAATGCACGTCTGAATTTCAGACAACAGGAAGAAACACATATAATGGAGAATATAATATATAATGAACTTCTGTGCCGTGGATATTCTGTTGATGTCGGAGTGGTGGAAATCGCAGAAAACAACAACGGCAAAAAAACAAAAAAGCAGTGCGAAATTGACTTTGTTGTGAATAAAGCTTCAAAGAAATATTATATTCAGTCTGCGTTGAATGTCAGCGATTTGTCAAAGCTTGAAACTGAACTAAGACCGCTTAAAAATACAGGGGATTTTTTCAGAAAAATTATTATAAGTAAAACTTTAATGAAATCATGGAATGATGATGACGGAATACTTCATTTAGGTTTGTATGAATTTCTTTTGAATGATAATTCACTTGATTTATAAAAATATTTTGCACATACTGCTTGAAAAAATTGAAAAATTGTATTGACAAAAAAGTTGTGTGCATTTATAATAAACTATGGCGTTTTAAAATATTCTGTTGAGGTGAGATTATGATTCTTGATCTGAAAAAGATTTTTTTGGACGAGGACGCAGATCTTTCAGTACAGACAAAGCTTGATTTGTCTGAAATTAAGCGAAACGGCATTGATTCTTTTCCTGAACCTGTTTCTGCTGACATCAGAGTCTGTAACAGAGCAGGTATCGTAATTTTTGAATGTGATGTCGCTTTTGACTATAAATTCAGATGTGACCGCTGTGCCGTGCTTTCAGACAGAAAATTTGCCTGTAAATTCCGTCATATTCTCGTTACAGAGCTTTCTGACGAAAGCGGTGACGATTATATTGAAGCACCTGACTATAAGCTCGATACTGACGCTCTGCTCAGAGATGATATTCTGTTGGAACTTCCGTCAAAGTTCCTCTGTAAAGAATCCTGTAAGGGCTTGTGTCCTAAGTGCGGAAAAAATCTTAACGAGGGTGAGTGTAACTGCGATACGCACGAGCCTGACCCCAGACTCGCTGTTTTAAAACAGCTGTTGTCAGAATGATTTTTAGTACTTTATTTTCAAGGAGGTTAATACAAGATGGCAGTACCAAAGAGAAAAACTTCTAAGGCAAGAAGAGACAAAAGACGTTCAACAGTATGGAAGCTCGAAGCTCCTGCAATTTCAAGATGCCCTAACTGCGGTGAATACAAGCTTTCACACAGAGTATGCGGCAGCTGCGGATATTACAATGGCAGAGAAGTAATCAAAAAAGAGGCTTGATTATGATAGCCGTTCAGAGTTTTCCGTAAAAATAGAGAAGGAGAGATCCTTCTCTATTTTATTATGTAGAAATGATTAAAGCATGATATTGTCTTTAATTGATATTTTTGCTTTGTTACAGCAAAAATATTTACATAAATTCAGGAAACAATAAAATATGCAAATTTATTTATGTTTGCTGTGAAGGAGGAGATATATTATGTCAAAACCTGTTGTAGCAATAGTAGGCAGACCAAATGTCGGAAAGTCAACACTTTTTAATAAATTGGTAGGTTCACGTGTTGCAATCGTAAACGATACTCCCGGCGTTACCCGTGACAGAATTTTCGGCGAGTGCGAATGGCGTAACCGCAAAATATCATTGGTGGATACCGGCGGCATTGAGCCTTATTCCGATGATATAATATTAAAGCAGATGAGAAAACAGGCACAGCTTGCAATCGAAGCCGCCGATGTGATAGTGCTTGTGACGGATATTACAAGCGGCGTTGTCGCAACCGACAGCGAGGTTGCACTTATGCTGCAAAAAAGCGGCAGACCTGTTGTTCTTTGTGTAAACAAATGCGATAAAGTAGGCGAGCCTGAGCCGGAATTCTATGAGTTTTACAATCTCGGTTTAGGCGAACCGATACAGGTTTCGTCTGTACACGGACACGGAACGGGAGATTTGCTTGACGCAATTTTTGAATATCTTCCCCCTGAAAACGAAAGCGACGAGGACGACGATATAATCAGCGTTGCAATTATCGGCAGACCAAATGCGGGAAAATCGTCGCTTGTCAACAAAATTACAGGTGAAGAAAGATGTATTGTTTCAAATATCGCAGGAACTACCCGTGACAGCATAGATACTCTTTTTGAAAATAAATACGGGAAATTCAAGCTTACCGATACCGCCGGAATAAGACGGTACAGCAAGGTTGACGATGATATTGAAAAGTACAGCATAATCCGTGCAAAAATGGCGATAGAACGCAGTGACGTGTGCCTGATAATGATTGACGCAACAGTCGGCTTTGCCGAACAGGACTCAAAGATTGCGGGACTTGCACACGAATCGGGTAAGGCGTGTATTATTGTTGTCAACAAGTGGGACGCTGTTGAAAAAAGTGACAAAACAATGTCGGAATACCGCAAAAAGCTTGAAAACGACTTTTCGTTTATGTCTTATGCACCTATGATATTCATTTCGGCGAAAACAGGACAGCGGCTTGACAGACTTTTTGAGCTTATCATAACCGTTTCAAATTCAAGCTCAATGAGAATTTCAACGGGTATGCTCAACGACCTCCTTGCCGACGCAGTTGCAAGAGTACAGCCGCCGACAGACAAAGGCCGCCGTCTTAAAATACTTTATATGACTCAGGCGTCAGTAAAACCGCCGACATTTGTTTTCTTTGTAAATGATGCCGAGCTGTTCCATTTTTCGTATCAGCGTTATCTCGAAAACAGAATAAGAGAAACCTTCGGAATGCAGGGAACCCCTATAAGATTTATTATAAGGGAACGGGGAGATAAAAAGTAAGGGGTGTTTTTAATGGATTTGTATTTTGGTCAGTTTTTTGCGTTGTACTGGTGGCGTTTGGTTATTGCCGCTGCTGCCGCATATCTTATAGGAAGCGTAAACACATCAATTATCGTAACAAGGTTTGTAATGCACGAGGATATTCGTACTATGGGCAGCGGCAACGCAGGATTTACAAATGTTCTGCGTTGTGCGGGCAAAGCACCGGCAATAATAACATTTGTCGGAGATTTTCTTAAAGGCGTTATCGCCGTCGGTGCAGCATATCTTTTAATGCTTGATGTTTCGGGCGACGGTGCGGCGGTTTTCAGAAGCTACATAGCGTATATCACGGGACTTTTTGTTGTAATCGGACATATGTTTCCTCTTTATTACAAATTCAAAGGCGGAAAAGGCGTTGTAACAACTGCCGCCGTTATGCTTATGACCGATTGGAGAGTTCTGGTTGTTGCACTTATAATTTTCTTTACGGTATTTTTGTCAACAAAGGTTATTTCAAAATGTGCACTTGTAAATGCGGCGATGTATCCGGTTACAACACTCGCTTTAAAGCTTCTTGACCACAACGGACTTCTGTCGGCAATTTCTCCTCTTAACAATCCGCCTGTATCGCTTATTGTGCTTGCAACAGCCGTTACTCTTATAACAGCCGTGCTTGTAATTGTAAAGCACAAGGATAATATAAAGCGTATTCTCAACGGCACAGAAAAGAAAATCACATCAAAAAAATAAATATTACTTATGTTGCCCGTGGCGAAAATGTCACGGGTTTTTTGTATGGTTACGAAGAATTCATACTGATATTTTTAATTCATACTATTTTCCTTTAAAACTGAGGATAAAAATTTTTTGCTTGTAGTTGTGGTCGAAATGTGTTATATTATATTTTACATACTGATTTTTTGGAATTAGTTTTAAAAGAACAACAGGAGATATTTTTATGGGTATTGTACTTGATTTAACGGTTGTGGTAATTATTGCTATAATGATAATTGCCGGCTACAAGCGTGGGCTTGTTAATTCGGTTATAGATTTTGCCGGTGTTATAGTTGCGGCGGTGGCGGCGTCATTTATAGCGTCTTTGGCGGCGGTTTCGATTTATGATAATTTTATAATGAACAAGGTTATTGAGTCGGCTGAAAGTGCTTTTGCGGCAATTCCGTCACAAGCAACAGCCGCCCAGCAGGCTGAAAAGATTTTTTCGTCACTGCCCGATTATGCTGTAAACGCCCTTTCGCTTTCGGGAATAGATGTAAACGCCCTGTCATCAAAAATAGCTTCGTCTAATGGTGCTGTTCCTCAGCTTATAGAGTCGCTTGTTCGTCCGACGGCAGTAAGACTCGTATCCACAATTGTTACAATTATATTGTTCGTGATTTTTACCGTTCTTATTGCTTTTCTTGCAAAGTTTCTGACAAAGGCGGTAAACGCCGTAGGACTCAGCGTAATAAACAGAATAGGCGGAGCGGCTTTTGGTGCAGTAAAAGCCGTGATTCTTATAATGGTACTGACGCTTATATTATACTTTATTATGATGTTACTGCCGTCTGATACCGTCAATGAAATGAATGACGCAATAGAACATTCATATCTTTACAGCGGAATATATAAGCTGAATTTTTTGAATAAGATAATCGCAATTTTTGGCATAGGCGGATAATTTATTATGTAAGGAGTTGTTGTTATGAAAGATAATGATATAAAGTCCGTTATCAAAAAAAACCTTACCGTTCCAAATCTTCTTTCATTCATAAGAATACTGGTTATTCCGCCGCTTATTATATTCTTGCTTGACCAGAATTTTATTATGGCAGGAGTAATGCTGATTATTTCCGGCGTAAGCGATATGTTTGACGGAATGATTGCACGAAAATTCAATCAGGTTACTCAGCTCGGAAAAATGCTTGACCCTATTGCCGATAAGCTTACC
>JBJEOP010000125.1:0-6743 GCA_051880775.1 Acutalibacteraceae bacterium | reverse complement strand
CAATACGGCGGTGCGGACGGCGAGATGGCGGCTTCTCTGCGATACCTCAGTCAGCGTTATTCCGTTCCTTATCCCGAAATAAAAGCCATACTGACTGATATAGGTACAGAAGAATGTGTACCATAATGTTGTCAGTGTGGAATGTGGAGTTGTATAAAACATTGTCATCTTCTCGGAATTTTCGGATATATTGTTATTTCAAACTCTTCCTCGTGACCGTGTCCACGAACGTCTTTCCTGAAAGTTATGTGGTCTATAATTTCTCTGAGCAAACTGTTTTTAAGCTGTGGATTTTTGAGAGCATAATATATATCTGTAATTTTTTGAATGGTCGGAATTGAATTATTGATATTATTCCGATTGGTTTCGTCCTGTTCGATTGCTTTTGTTATCTCCTGTTTTTGTTCTTGCAAGTGTGACAAACGTTCTTTTATTGAACTGCATCTCAATTTAAAAGTATCTGCATCGTATATTCCTGTTTCAAAAGCCTCATATGCCCTGTTAAGCTGATTTTTAAGTTCGTTTTCTGACTTCATAACTGCCGCAAGTTCTTTTTTGTAGCTGTCGGTATTACCGTCAAAAATATTATCGCTTTTCCGCTTTTCAATAGTATAATTTTCAGTCCAGTTTTGCATTATGCTTATGACATTCTTTTCCACAAGATATAAATACGCTGAATGATTATCACAGGTCGGTTCGGCACATATAAGCATATCAGGACTTTTTGCAAGAGGTCGTCTTTGCATTTTTCTGCCGCATTTCTGACATATAACAAGCCTGGCAAGAGGACTTTGAATTGTTTTGTCACTCCTTATGGGACGCTTTGGGTTTTTGTTCATAATTTCGGCAGCAAGCTCAAAGGTTTCTTTGCCTATAATTGGATTGTGCAAGCCTTCGCAAAGAATATAATCATCTGCCCGTGGACGCTGAACGGTAATTTTCCCGTCAACCATTTTCTTTATTTCAGGTCGCCGGTTCCAGCGTATTTTTCCGATATATACCGGATTTATGAGTATATCACGTATAGATGACGATGTCCATATTCCGTTTGTGTATGAGCTTATATTGCGGCTGTTAAGCTCCCGTGCAATAAGTGATGTTCCCATATGTTTTCTTGTTCCGTCTGTCTGCAATTTTCCGACGGTGTACCATTCAAAAATATTCCGTACCACTTCCGCCTGTTGTTCAACAGGGCTCAGCGTGTAACCCTTATCATTATTGAGTTTTACCCTTTCGTATCCGTAGGGTGCTTTATTTCCTACATATTTCCCCTCCTTAACGCTTGCTGTTCTTCCACGCTGTAAACGTCGGTTAATGGTTTTATATTCACGGCGGCTCATAAACAGCCCGAACTCAAAATATTCCTCGTCAAATTCGTTATTCGGGTCGTATATTTTAAGCGGTGTTATAATTTTCGTACCTGCATAGCGAAAAGTCTGTGAAATAATCCCCTGGTCAATGCTGTTGCCCCTTGCAAGACGATCTATATCCATTACCAGAACGCCGTCCCATATTTTTCCGCTTACATCTGCAAGCAGTTTTTGCATTTCGGGTCTTGCGGCTATTGTTTCGCCGCTTACAATTTCACGGTATATCCCTGAAATTGTAAGCTTCATACGCTGTGCAAGCTCTATAAGTGTTTTTTCGTGTCTTGCAAGAGTTTCTCCCTCGCCACGCATTTCAGCTTCTGCGTCTGCTCTTGACTTACGCAAATAAATACAGTATGCCATAAAACTTCACCCTGATTAGTCTGAAAAGATATTTTAATTTATTTTACAATTTAATATAATAAATACTGTATTTCGTTTTAAATCATTACAATTTTTCGGAAACCGACAAGCCCACTTTGCATAAAATACGGCAGGGGGTTGATCTTGTGGCTTTTGTTATGAAAAAACAATACGGTAAATGTATAGCAATAATTGATGACAGCTTTATTATAAACGACAAAGCTGAAATTGATAACATTCTCGATAATATTTACAATATATATTTGCAGTCCGAATATGTAATATCAAAAGAAGCATCTGATAATTCAAAAAATCATCATCAGACAAACTAAAAACAGAATATTTTGCCGTTAAAAATAAAAATTTTAAAAAATTGCTTGACAAAAGTAAAAATATATTTTATAATAGCTAATGTTCTCTGAAAAAACAAATAAATGCGAGTGTGCTGGAATTGGCAGACAGGCACGTTTGAGGGGCGTGTGTTGCACAACGTACGGGTTCAAGTCCCGTCACTCGCACCAAGTTGAAAACTATCAGGCAAAGAGTTTATACTTTTTGCCTTATAGTTGTATATGAGGATTATCTTCTGATAAACATATAAATTCGTTTATACATTTATCAGAAGGTAATCCTGTGCGAGAGGATTACCTTTTCAAAGCAGAAAACTATTTTATCCTATTGATGTTTAGTTGCGGCTTTCCCAGCCAACGCAATACAGCGATTTACAGGTTTTGCATTTGACATATCTTCCGATATTCCGCATTTAGTACACAGTCGCTTTCAATATCAATGTGTTAAACAGGATATATTATCCTTACCCAATGTACAGAGGTATCAACAGGAGAGTCCAAGTCCTGTTGGCTCGCTCGGCAGAATAGAATGCGTTATGGCATAACTGTTACTGTACATCTTTGTATCTTTGTTTTTGCTTTGTATTTTGTTTTTGGTTTTAAGAGTAATGTGTTTAAGCTATTGCTCTTAAAATAAGGCTGTATTGATATATAACCCTATTTTAAGAGTAATGGTTCAGACAAATAAAAATGTCAAGTTATATACACTCTGCTTTTCCACGCACAAAAGTATATAAAACTTGACAAATGTATCATCAATGGGTTATAATTTACCCAGTAATGGCGTTCACTAAGCTGTCAGGTAGGAGATATACCTTGTACGGCGAATGCCTGTTAGTTGCTGGTAACAACTGACGGGCTGTGGGCGTTTTTTATTTTTCTACTGTGATAATATTACCACTTATCGACAGATATGTCAAGATATTTGTAAAAAAATGTTAATAGAAAGTTGTTAATTGAAAATTGAATAAATAAACTCGGACAAGTTGTCCAAGTTTTACGCATAAAACAACAGGGCATAACCACCATCGGTACGGTTATACCCTGTTGTTATCTTTTTATTTTCGGCTGATGTGGCGGTTGCTCCTGCTCAGATACAGCACTCAGTGTTTTATTTATCTTTTCTATGTTCGCTCTTTCAAAAACTATGATAAAACTGTTTTCTCCTGTCTTTTTACAATTAAACGGGATACCTGATTCAGCTAATGCAGCTACCTGCTTTAAAGATAAATTTGATTTTTTAACAAAATCGTTAGCCTTTGCTGTCTTTTCGTCATTGCTTTCCTGTTTTATTTTCGGCTTATCAGACGGCTGCTGCTCGTGTTCAGGTTCTCCAATTATGGAATTGATTATTTTATTATCACACTTATAAAATCTTATCATTGATTGATTGTCATTTATCTTTTTTATATCAAATTTCAAACCGGCACGGTTTAATAGCTCTGCATCCTGAGTCAGTATAGTTCTGTAACTATATAACTTGTCATACTGCACTTCTCTTTTTCCTGTAACGGTATTTATTTTTTCTTTATAAAGTAAAGTGTAGCTTGTCTGACCTATGGTATAGTCTTTTTTATCTTTCGGAAAAAATGAACGACAAAAATACTTTCCTGTATTTTTGTTTTTATCCAAAAATACGTATATATCGTTATTGCAATAAGGTGTACTTAACAGGTATTCGGCTTGAATAACAGAAAAACTGTTTATATGGGTATTATATTTAAAAACTAATTTATTACTATCAAGTATATTTTGAATATCAGAAAAGGTCTGAAATCGATTTTGTATCTTTTCAAAATATATGCTTTTTGATATAAAATCGTATGATAAGCTACCGTTTAAAATTCGATTAAATATCTTTTCTTTACTTTGAGTTTTTATATCGGGATAATCAAGCAATTTGTGCAAGCCTATCAAATGGAAAAAATCGCTTTTATCAAATGCAAGATGTATATTTTGATTTTTATTTTTTCTACCGATTATAATATTGTATTCTATATTTAAAAGTTGTTCAAATGCCTTTGAACATTCTTGAAGTTTATCCATATATAATTATTATTTCCTTTCCAACAAATAAAAACCACCTTGCAATAATACAAGATGGTTTTTAGAGCATTTTCTTTCGGTTTTCACCTACACCAGTTTGAGGTACCGTTGCACAACCCCTCCGGAAAGCTCTATACAACAGTGCTACTGGTACACCCTTGTATATCATCGCTTGGACACAGACTCAATGGAATGTGTCTTGACAGTAATCTGTCGTTAATATTATTATACACATTTTCAAAAATTATGTCAACATAGTTTTAAAAACTTTTGTTTTTGGTATGCAACTCGGACAAGTTGTCCGAGTTCGTTATCTTTATTTTGCACCAATAGAAGATATAACATTGATGTTATCAATTATATTTTCATAGATTGTAAGATTTAACTTTGCGTTTTCTATTTCTTTTTCAGTTTCGCAAAGAATAATTTTTTTAGCAAACGATACTAAGTTAATCTCTATATCTTTAATGCATTGAGGACAGCTTTCTTTGTTGCTATTCGTAAACCTGATATATTTCGCTAATATACCGTATGCTTTCTCATACAAGACCTCAGCCTGAGCTGTGACTAAATAATCTGTCATAACAATCTTCCTTTCAAAAATCATTAAAGACATTTAAACTCGGACAAGTTGTCCGAGTTCGTTATCTTTATTTTGAACCCATAGAAGATAGAACATCGATGTTATCAATTATATTTTCATAAACAGCTAAATTTTTCTTTACATCATCTATTTCAGTTTGGTCTTTGCATAAGACTATATTTTGAGCATAAGCTGATAATTCATCTTCTATTTTCCTTATACAGTCGGGAGCATTACTGTTTTCGACATAGGTATATTTAGCATATTTCGCTAATATACCGTATGCTTTCTCATACAAGACCTCAGCCTGAGCCGTAACTAAATAATTTGGCATAACAATCTTCCTTTCAAAAAAAATCATTAAATACCTTTAAACTCGGACAAGTTGTCCGAGTTTTTTATCTGTCCGAAAAAGAAAAAATCAAGAATGTTTTTCCATATCTTCTTTTATAAGGTCATTCAGATAACCATTGAAACTCTTACCGATACTTTCGGCATAGGCTTTAATTTTTGCCAGTTCGCCTTTTTTACACCGGAACACTGTTGTATCATAATTTTCCTTTTTGTACTTTGCTGTTGCCTTTTGCTGTGCCTTTGATATTGTCATATTTTTATCACCTCACGCAAACTATGATACTATAAAATTATAGGGATAACAATATACAATTTATACAAAATTATAAAATTATGTTTGTGCAAAATACCACTTGATATAGGGATAACAATATATTATAATAATATATGTAATCAAGAGATTGCAACAAAACAAAAAATGAAAGGCTGATTGGTTATGTTTACAAAATTCGGTTACACAGAAAAGAAAATTAAAGTTAGACAAATGACAATGGGTGCAATAGCACTTACGGTAGCAAAAGAACTCATTGAATACAATGACAAGGAAATGGAAATCAGAATTGTTGATTGTTTTATTGGTGAAGTAAGCACATATAAGGGTATGGACGAACTTCTTACTCAAAACTTCAATGCAGATTATAAAGTCAATATTTATGGTTGTTCCGTAATGCACGACAACAGAACAGACAAAGATTATTTGAAAGTTATCATTTCAGATGAAGTTGAAGTGTGATTTTAAAAAAAATAAAAGGTTTCTAAGGGATTGTACCTTAACAGTCCCCTTGCCGAAAGGCAAATTAAATAAAAAAGGTTGGTTGAGATTATGAACGGAATATCAAAGAAAATGCTTGAAAAAGCTGTACAGATAGCACTTGTAAGCCTGCCAAATGAAATCAGCATAGAAAATGATACCTTGTATATTCATTCCAGTAACGCAAGCCGCAGAATATACAAGTACAAAAACGGAATGTATTTCCTGTACGATGTAACAGATACACATTGCACAGGAAAAATCATAACAGACAAAATTGCAATGCAAGCATATAAAGCAATTCTGAGCTGTATAGACAAAGAGATTGACCCCTTTGTCAACATCAGAATCGAAACAGGTACAGAAAATATAATCGTACTGAACGCAAGCACACAAACTACAAGCTATTACTTCAAGTACCTTTATAACGAGTTTAGCTTGTATGATATTTATGGTTGAACAAGATAATTCTGCTGCGATAACGGCAAAACGGTCAGAAAGGAAATGTAAAATGGCACAGGTAATAATGGAAATGGACGAATATAAACAGTTTGAAAAAGCTAAAAATAATATCCGAGCCTTGAAAAGAAAGGTCAGAGATTTGCAAATTTTTGAATATAATGATTCCGATTGGAACACAGCAAAAGATGTTATCAGGGCATTGACGCTTGAAGAAACCAAAGCACTTGTCGATTATATATTGAATATGAGATGAAGCCTTGAACTCGGACAACTTGTCCGAGTTTGTTATATAAAACAACAGAGCATAGCCGCCATCGGTATGGTTATGCTCTGTTTGTATGTTTATAAATTTTTCAGAATTGAAAGAAATTTATCAAGATTATGACATCCATCAATTTCAGGGTTACTCTTGTGGGTTTGTCAAGTAAAGTGTGTAAGTTTATTTTTTAAAGGAAAAAATTAATCAA
>JBJEOP010000124.1:0-6866 GCA_051880775.1 Acutalibacteraceae bacterium | reverse complement strand
AGTGATTATTTATTGTTGTAATAAAAAACCGCAAGCTGAGTACGGTCACGGAGTCCGAGCTTTTCAAGAATTACACTCAGATAGTTCCGCACAGTTCCCTCGCTGAGATAAAGTCTGTCGGAAATTTCCTTGTTGCTCAATCCCTCTGCAATAAGCTCAATAATCGAGTTTTCCTTTTCGCTGAGATTATATTTTTTGTAATCAAAACCCTGTTTTGTGTTCATAAGCGACGGCAGTTTTGTTATAACTTCATTCCCGAAAACACTCTGTCCGTTCATCACCGTTTCGAGTGCGGGAACAATCCCCTGAAAATCCTGCTTTAAAATATAGCCCTTTGCCCCCATATTCAGTGCCTTGACGATATATTCGTCATCTGAAAAGGTGGTTAAATAGAGAATTTTTGCGTCTTTGTGTCTGCTCATAATCTGCTTGCCTGTTTCAATTCCGTCAATGCCGCCCATTCTTATATCCATAAGCAGAATATCGGGATTATACTGTTCGTACAGTTCAACAGCCTGTTCTCCGCTTTCGCCGATTGCAAGAACCTCTATGCCCTTTGCCTCAATAATGGTTTTAAGAGAGAGTGCAACTATTTTATCATCATCAACAACTATTATTTTCATCATTCGTTCACCTTATCTTTCGGTATTGAAATAAATATTTTAAATCCGCTTTCACCGGATGTAATTCGGATAATGCCGCCGAGAGCTTCTACTCTGTCCTGCATATTCAGAAGTCCTATGCCGTTTGTGTTGATATTTTGCGGACACTTTCCGTTATCCTCAATAATAAGCTGAAAAAAAGCAGGGTGTTCACGCAAAAGTATCAGCATTTTGTCAGCGTTTGAGTGCTTAATGACATTATTTACGGATTCTTTTATTATTGTTATAAAGCATAGCTTGATTTTGTTTGGCATATCCTCGCCGCAGTCAAGCTCGGTTTTCACGGTTATATTTTTGTCGTCAAGCGGTTTAACCGCCTCTTTCAGAGAATATTCAAGATTTATTGAGCTGTCATGAAGATTATGTACGCTCTGTCTTATTGTTGTCATAGCGTTGTTGAGGGTGTCGTTTATTCCCGCAAGTCCCTGACTGCATATTTCGTTGTCGGCGGTTATTACCTGTAAAGCACCCACTTGAAGAATTGAGCGTGACAGAAGATGTCCGACATTGTCATGAATTTCTCTTGCAATTCTGTTTCGTTCACGCAGTGTTGCAATATGCACTTCATTATCGTGATTTTCCCTGAGCTGTCTGTTTTTCTCTTTGAGAAGAATATTCTTTTCGGTGGAATCATCTCTTAATTTCATAAGTTTATTGCTGAGTATTTCAGCCTGTTTTGTCCTGTATTCAAGCACTGCCGACAGCACCGCCAGAATCAGAACGAAACTAACTATATATGATTTATAAACCCTGAATGAAAGAATTATCGCAACAACCGCCGCCACCAACACAAAATACCGTTTATCAGCGGCTATATCATACACAACAAGCGGCATTATCATAGATAACTCAGGAAAAACAAAGCACATTATCACAAAAACAATTTCCGTAAAAAAAGAAATTTTCTTATTTTCAACTGCCTGACAAAGTGACGATACAAGCACTCCAAAAATTAAAGCCACAACGGGAACAACAAACCCCTCAACCGTACACAGCAAAACAAGACAGCAAACCGCTATTATTGACTTATTGAAAATATGTTTCATCACATCACCGCAAATCTTCATCATAAACCTTTAAAAACATTATATCAACCCCATTTCTAAAAATCAAGGCGCAGTGCCTCCGGCGGCAAGCTGCCGCACCCGAATTGCGTTCAAAGTTATTGATAACCGTCAGTCATTTTCCGTACCATTAGTTATTGTTACCATTCCACGCAATAATTAAATGTTACAATAAACTAAAATTCAACGCACAGACTGACGGTCATAATAATTACGCATTACGAATTACGAATTACGCATTATTCTGTTACATTTGTCATATAAAGAAATGATGTTTATCACTGTTATTGGAAAGCAGAAAATTGTATAATAAGGGCATAACAAATGAGGAGGGTTCTTATGGGAACTGAAATTGTAAAAATCGAAAATCTTGTTAAAAGATACAAGGAGCTTATCGCTGTTGATCACCTTAACCTCAGTATTGAGGAGGGCGAAATATTCGGACTTCTCGGTCCTAACGGTTCAGGAAAAACAACAACAATCAACTGTCTGCTGTCTTTGCTTGCATTTGATAAGGGCAGTATAAAGGTTTTCGGAAAAGAAATGACGCCGTCAAGCTATGACATAAAAAAACAAATCGGTGTTGTTATGCAGGAGGTTGCAGTAATTGAACAGCTTAATGTTTATCAGAATATCGACTACTTCTGCGGACTGTACATAAAGGATAAAAAAACACGCAAGGAATATGTTGATGAGGCAATCCGTTTTGTAGGTCTTGAAGATTTTGTGAAATTCCTGCCAAAAAAACTTTCAGGCGGTCTTTTAAGGCGACTTAACATTGCCTGCGGAATTGCACACAAGCCAAAGCTCATAATCTTTGACGAGCCTACCGTTGCGGTTGACCCTCAGAGCCGTAATAAAATCCTTGAAGGCATAATGGAACTTAACAAAAACGGTGCGACAATCATCTACACTTCTCACTATATGGAGGAAGTCGAACAGCTTTGTTCAAGAATTGCAATTATCGACAAGGGCAAAAATCTTGTAACAGGCACAAAGGAAGAACTTAAAAAAATGGTTAAAAATACCGAAACAATCACGATTGAAACCGACAACATCAGCGACAAAATCAAGAATAAGCTGTGTGAGTCCGAACACATCTATGAAGTTGATTACAGCGACGGCAAGCTGAATGTAAAATGCAGTGGCGGAAAACACAATCTTGTTAATGTTCTCGGTATTCTTGCGGAAAATAATGTTGCAGTCGGCAGAGTTTATTCCGAATTGCCGACACTCAATGATGTATTCCTTGAAATTACAGGCAAGGCACTTCGTGATATGGAGGGCTGATTTATGTTTTTTCACAATTTAAAATACAGTATTCTTGAAACAATCAAACAGAAAGAAGTTATAATGTGGTTTGTTCTGTTTCCGTTTTTTATGATTACGATTTTCTTTGCGGTGTTCAACGGTCTTGGCGAAAAAACCGAGCATTTTAATGATATTCCCGTTGCGGTTGTCTTTGAAAAGGAGGACAAAATCTTTTCGACAGTGCTTGATGAAATTTCAAAGTCTGATGAACCGCTGTTTGATGTTACTTACGCTGACAAATCAAAGGCTCAGTCATTACTTAAAGACGGTGATGTCTATGCGATAATTACCGTAAATGACGATATTTCAATGTCTGTTTCAGAAAGCGGAATTGCAAATACAATAGTTCACGAATTTATTACGCAGTACCGTATTTATAAGGATATTATCATAGAAACCGCAAAAAACAATCCTGAAAAAATTCAGGACGTAATAAGCAGCTTTTCAAATGAACAGACCGTCAATGAAAACATCTCGCTTTCAAACGGTAATATGGATGTTTTTGTGTCGTTCTTTTTCTCGCTTATTGCTATGATTGCAATGAATACCGCAAATATGGGCGTATTTATTGCAACGGAAAATCAGGGCAATCTCAGCAAAATCGGTGCAAGAAAATGCCTTTCCCCTACTCCTAAGCTTATATCAATTCTTGCGTCGTTTTCGGCGAAATGCATTGTTGCAATAGTATTAAGCGTAATTTCGGTTACATATATTCTTTTGCTGGGTGTAAACCTCGGAAATAAAATTGCTATGATTTATCTTTCGGCAATTATCGGTTCAATAACAGGTATTTCACTCGGTTTCTTTATCGGTTCAATCGGAAGAATGACGTCAAATGTAAAATTCGCAATAAGTATGGTTGTTACAATGACAAGCTATGTTTGCAGCGGACTTATGTCACCCGATATTAAAGTAGCTATTGACACTTATGTACCGATTATCAACAAACTTAATCCTACCGCAAGAATTGCAGATATGCTTTACTGTCTTAACATCTATGACGATTACAGAATATTTACCGGACATCTTGTTGTACTTCTTATTATGACTGTAATTTTTATTACAGGAGGATTTATGTTTACAAGGAGGAAAAAATATGCAAGTCTTTAAGACTTTTATGAAGATAGTTCTGAAACATCTGAACATAGCTTTCATATATATAGTTGTATTTTTTGTAATGGCGGTAATTATGTCTAATATCGGTACATCTCAGACAGAACAGTTTTCCGCAAGCAAGCTGAATGTTTGTGTTATAGATATGGACAATTCAGCGGCAAGCAAAAAGCTGACCGAATACATAGGCAAAAACCATAATCTCGTTGATATTGAAAACAACAAGGACGATATTCTCAATGCACTTTACTACCGTACAGCCGACTATGTTCTTAACATAAAGGAAGGCTACGAAAAAAATCTTTCAAACGGCAACACGGAAGATTTACTTTCAAATTATAAAGTACCCGACAGCTACAATGCCGTATTTATGGATTCACAGATTGACTCTTATGTAAAATATGCATCAGCCTATATTTCCGGCGGAATGAGCGTCGAAAAGGCACTTGACAAGGTTTCCGACGAGCTGTCAGATGAAGTTAAGGTCGAAACGGTTTCGTTCAACGATACAACCGAGCCAAAAGACACAAGCTATCTGTATTTTTCATATCTCGGATATATTATGGTTATGGTTATCGTTATGGCGGTTGCACCGTCGTTTATGTCTATGACAAACAAAAAAATCCGCAGCCGTACAAACTGTTCGGCAATTACATCTTCAAGTCAGACAATACAGCTGGTAATCGGTGCGGCAATATGCGGAACGGCTGTTTTTGTAATGTTTGCACTTGGCGGATTTATATTCTTAGGCGATATGATGTTTACGTCAACAGGACTTCTTATGGTTCTTAATCTGTTTGTATATACGGTATTTTCAATAATGCTTACGCTGTTCATTTCAACAATTCTTGAAAACACAACAGCACTTAATATGATAGCGAATGTTTTAGGTCTTGGAATGAGCTTTCTCGGCGGCGTATTCGTAAGTCAGGATTTACTCAGTGAGGGAGTTCTCAGTGTCGGAAGATTTTTGCCGTCATACTGGTATGTCAGAGCCGTAAACATTGCCGCCGGTGCTTGCGGAGAGGTATTTGACCTCAGTCAGTATTTTATCAGCGTTGGAATAGTGTTCGGTTTCGCACTTGTTATGATGGCTCTTACACTCCTTGCCGCAAAAACAAAAAGAAAATCATCAGTATAAAAATTCAATGATTTTTCAGGTATTTCTCCCGACAAAATCGGGGGAAATATCTTTTTGTTCAGTATTGGAACAATCCCTTGACATTTGGAATTTATGACATTATTATTATAACAACATTTCCGTTTAACGCTTACAACGAAAATGTACGAGGAATAAAACATCAACGGAGGGTTTGCAAAATAAAGGAAAAAGGAGAAAATCAATGCTACAATTAAAGAAGATCAAAAAGCAGTACCGCACAAATGATCTGGTACAGACAGCACTTGACGGCATAAACCTGAATTTGCGTGACAATGAATTTGTCGCAATACTCGGCCCGAGCGGTTCGGGCAAAACAACACTTCTGAATATTGTCGGCGGTCTTGACAGATATGACGAGGGCGACCTCATTATCAACGGAATTTCAACCAAAAAGTACAAAGACAAGGACTGGGATTCATACCGAAATCACACTATCGGTTTTGTGTTTCAGAGCTATAATCTTATTCCACATCAGACGGTGCTTTCAAATGTTGAGCTTGCACTGACAATTTCGGGTGTGTCTAAATCCGAACGCAAAAAGCGTGCAAAAGAGGCTCTCGAAAAAGTCGGACTCGGCAATCAACTTCATAAAAAACCCAATCAGATGTCCGGCGGTCAGATGCAGCGTGTCGCCATTGCCCGTGCATTAGTCAATAATCCCGATATTCTTCTTGCCGATGAACCGACGGGTGCTCTGGACAGCGAAACAAGCATACAGATTATGGATTTGCTGAAAGAAGTTGCAAAAGACCGTCTTGTTGTTATGGTAACACACAACCCCGAGCTTGCCGAACAGTACGCTACACGAATAGTAAAACTGCGTGACGGAAAAATTATCGGCGACACAAATCCCTTTGAACCCGACAGCAAGAAAACTCCGAAACCTGAACATAAAAATATGGGAAAAGCCTCAATGTCTTTCCTGACTTCTTTATCTTTGAGTTTTAACAATCTGCGTACAAAAAAAGGTCGTACACTGCTGACATCTTTTGCAGGTTCTATCGGTATTATCGGAATTGCACTCATACTTGCACTTTCAACAGGTGTAAATGCTTATATCAGCGATATTCAAAAGGACACAATGACCTCCTACCCTATACAGATAAGTGCAAAAACCATTGACCTCAACAGCATAATATCAACCCGTAACGATATGATAGACAGTATGAACGAAGAAATAAAAGACCGCAAAGGAGTTTATGCAGATAACACCGCACTTGAACTCAGCAATTCTCTTAATTCAAGCGTTACGGAAAATAACCTGACGGCTTTCAAGAAATATCTTGACGACCCGAAAAGCGAAATAAACAAACATATCGGTTCTAACGGAATTGTATATTCTTATAATGTAAACTTCAATGTCTTTGCTGAGGATTCAGACGGAAATGTCATAAATACAGATGTTGATGTAAACGAGGAGTCATCATCTTCTTCAAATCCGTTTGAGAGTTCCGCCGCTATGATGAAAAATATGAAATCAATGTTTGATTCTTCAAACGCCGCAAAGAATTTTGAGGAGCTTATCCCCGACGCTGACGGCAAAAGCATAAGCCA
>JBJEOP010000123.1:0-36009 GCA_051880775.1 Acutalibacteraceae bacterium | reverse complement strand
GTTTCCACCGATAAGGAACAGCAGGAACACAGCTTTGAAACGCAAAAGGAAATGTACACCGAAATGATTATGATGAAACCCAATTGGCAGATGGCTGGCATATACGCCGACGAGGGAATCACAGGCACCATCGCCAAAAAGCGCCCCGACTTCATGAGGATGATTGAGGACTGCCGAAAAGGGAAAATCGACCTCATCATCACCAAATCGGTATCCCGCTTCTCAAGAAACAATCTCGACTGCCTGCTGTATGTGAGAGAACTTAAGGAACGAGGAATCCCCATCATCTTTGAAAAGGAAGGCATCAATACGATGCAAGTGTCCAGCGAACTGCTGATCACACTGTTCAGCGGACTGTCACAGGCAGAGAGCGAGTCCATCAGCATGAATGTCAAGATCGGCAAGCGGCAAAGCCTCAAAAACGGAAATGTGCCGTTCAGCTACAAATCCTTCCTCGGCTACCGCAAGGGCGCTGACGGAAAGCCCGAAATTGATCCCGAACAGGCAGTCACCGTCCGCAGAATATTCGCCGAATACCTTGCAGGCAGGAGTCTGCTTGAAATCGCAAAAGGGTTGACGGCTGACGGAATTCCTACGGCGAGAGGAAGTTACGAATGGTCTTCGCCGAGAGTCCTCTCCATACTCACCAATGAAAAATACAAGGGTGACGCCCTGCTTCAAAAGACCTATATAGCCGACTGCATCAGCAAGAAGTCCAAAAAGAACAACGGCGAGCTGCCTATGTACTATGTAGAGAACAATCACCCTGCCATCATCGAAAGAGCCGTATTCGACCGTGTACAGGAGGAAGTCTCACGGCGCAACAGCAAGCGAAAGGTGAAACAAACCGGCACTAAGACAGAGCTTGGAAAATACTCAGGTAAATATGCGCTATCAGAAATTCTCTACTGCGGAAACTGCGGAACACCGTACCGCCGATGCACATGGTCAAAGAACGGAAAGAAAAAGATCGTGTGGCGGTGTATCAGCCGTCTTGACTACGGTACAAAATACTGCAAGGATTCACCCTCCATTGAGGAATCGGTGCTGCAAAACGCAATTGCCGAAGCAATCACGAAAAAAGCACACATGGAAAGCGCAAGCATCGAGCGTATCCGCCGTCACATAGAGCTGTATCAAAGCAGTCAGGATATGAGCAGTATCCTCGCAAAGCAGGAGCGCCTGAAAGCGATTCAGGCTCACATTGAACAACTGACCAACATGGACAGCGAAGCAGCTCAAAACGGTGATTTCGACGCACAGTTCGAGAGTCTCTACGCCGAGATGTACACCATCAAGGACGAGCTTGCCGAAGCGGACAAAACAAAATCCAAGCTGGAAACAGCCGCCGATTCCATCGGAGAAATGGCCGCTATGATGAACGGGCTAAAAAATCATCCTGTAGAGTACAACGACCTTGCGGTACGCCAGCTCATCGAGTGCATTAAGGTGATGTCCGCCGATACCATCCACATCTACTTCAAGGACGGTACAAAGATAGAAGCCACACTATAAGGAACGGAGAGATGAGAGAATGATTTATGTAATGAGCGATATACACGGAAGCATGAACCGCTTCCAATCCGTGATGTCACAGATCAATCTTACCGCCGAGGACAGCTTATATGTCCTCGGTGATGTAATAGACCGCGGACACTTCGGTATTCGAGTGTTGCAAGAATTAATGGAAATACCGAACGCAACGGTACTGCTCGGAAACCATGAGCTGATGATGTTAAATGCCCTGACGAAAATAACCGAATCCCGTGAAGAACTTCGGTTGTGGTATCAGAACGGCGGAAAGATTACCCACATAGACTACTTCGCGCTGGAACCAAACGAGCAGTTTGCAATGCTCGAATATATCCGGCAGATGCCATTGACGGCGGAAGTCACGATAAACGGAAACTCATATCTCATGGTACACGGAGCTCCGCCGCAGCTTTACGGACAACTTCTGTCCGATGCAGAAAACGAAATAGAGTTTACGGTTTGGACACGGCTTATGCCAAAGGATATGATGCCGTTCGGCAAAACCGTAATATTTGGACATACGCCGACCGCATACTATCAGGAAGATGTTCCATTGAGAATATGGTACGGCGGCGATAAAATCGGAATCGACTGCGGTGCGGGAAAAACGCATTCTTCCTGTCGACTTGCCTGTCTGCGACTCGATGATATGACGGAGTTTTATTCAGAGTATTAACCTAAACAAAGCGTCCCCGGCAAGATCGACTTGTCGGGGATTCCTTTTCAAAAGCCCAAACGAAATGAAACACCTATTGAGTATCAATGCGCTTTGTTTGAACATCAGAATTCATTTTGAATTTTCCTTGCTTTTCAAATATGCATATGTTATAATATCTAAGAACCTTGTGGGTTCAAGTCCACATCAGAATTTTGCGGTGGCATCTTTTTTGCTACCTCTTGACAATTCATTAAGCGAAAAGACAGGAAATGTTGTGTTTCCTGTCTTTTCGCTTTTTTGACACTATTAAAGGTAAGAAACAGTAAAATTTCTTGTCGGATAGTGCATTAAGCGTTTTAAGCGGCAAAAAGGCACTTGTTGAAAGGTCTGTATCGTCACTTGCCGAAAAGCTTGCTGAGGTTTCGGAAATTTATCACGGGCAATCTGAAAATATTAACCTTTATATAAAGAAAAGCGGCTGAAATTCAGTCGCTTTTTGTTTACAGATTATACTGCTGAATATAATGTGTTTTATACATTTCTGTTATAGGTCTGTTTGTTGTAATAAATAAATTAAATCTTTAAAGAAGATGTTAGGTGAGGGAGTATTTATCAGCTTTTCGTAAACAGTGAGAACAGCAATACCACAACGCCGAGTACAACAAGCACAATTCCTGTTACACGGTTGAGTGTCTTTGGTTCTGCCTTGTTGGCAAATACTGCGGCAACTCTTGCCCAGATAAGCGTGAATATTACGCAGAGTATGAACACAGTCCAGTCGGGTGTGCCGCCTATTGCAAAGTGTGAAACAGCACCCGTAAGTGCAGTAAATGTCATAATGAATACGCTTGTTCCGACAGCGGTTTTCAGCTCATAACCAAGAACTGATGTCAGTATAAGCAGCATCATCATACCGCCGCCTGCACCGACAAATCCGCATATAAAGCCGATGATAATTCCGCACACAATGGACTGGATTGCCCTTTTCTTTGCGGAAACACCAAGCATTTTTTCTTTTGTGGTCATAACAGGCTTTACAATAAATTTAATGCCGAGCAAAAATGTCATAAATACAGAAAAATTACCCATTGCTGCAGATGATAAAAGACTTGCAACATAACTGCCGACAACCGTGAACACCAGCACACTCACCATCATAATCAAGCCGTTTTTGATGTCGAGGTTTTTGTTTTTGCCGTAGGTATATGCGGAAACGGCACTTGCAAGAACATCTGACGAAAGTGCAATTCCGACCGCCATATACGGCTCCATACCGAGAAAGGTTATGAGCATAGGGCTGATTACTGCGGCGGCACTCAAACCGGCAAAGCCTGTTCCCAAGCCGGCACCCATTCCCGCAAAAAAAGTAACAAGTACAGTAATAAACATATCCATATCAATCATTTCCTTTCAGAATTTCATCAAGATTTTTGTGTATGACTTCAACCGTTTCAAAAAATCCCTGCCGTGCCTGCGTTGTCGTGTCGGCAAAAAGCATTTCCAGAAAGGATTTTTGAAGAATACGTCCCTGTTCGACAACGGGCTTTGACTTGTCGGTTAATATCAGCAGGATTTTTCGTCTGTCGTCTTTTACGCTTTCACGCTTTAAGTATCCGTCCTCAACCAGTCTGTTGACATTTACCGAAACAAGATTTGCCTTGATTTTTCGTACCTCAACAATATCGCTTGCCGTTTTGTAGCACGGATTATTCGCAAGAAACATAAGAATATCAAAAGCCGTCTGCGGCAATGAAAGCTGCTGACAAAGCGGCTTGCATTTTTCGCTGTATGCCGTCATCAGCTTTTGTACGAAATCAATATTTATGTTCATAAAATCACCCCGATAATTACTTCAATTTTGTAAAGTTCAAATTTGAAGTGATTATATCACCGCTCTATGCATTATGTCAAGCTGTCCGAAGTCGATATGGAATAATGCGGATTTTTATGAAAGTAAAATTCTGATATTATTCGTCATTTTGCATTAAATTACATTCTGTACTTGCATAAAATAGAAATATTGTAAGAAAATTCACTTTTTGCAAATATATTCTGCAAGATTTAGCTTAAAAGTTGCATTATTAGCTTGACAAAGCAATATCAATATGATAAAGTTAATTTACAAAATATACTGGAACAAAGGCGTTCACTAAGAATGGTTGTATTCTTTTTAAGAGTATGGCTTCCTTGGTGAACCTATTTTTTTCCATAACTAATTTTTATAAAGGAGTAGGTGCTTCTGATGGACAACTTCAAAAATCAGGAACCTTATGCAAAACAGGGACTCTATGACCCACGTTTTGAACACGATAACTGCGGTATAGGTGCCGTTGTTAATATTAACGGAATAAAATCCCGCCGTGTTGTTGATGATGCTCTGAGCATTGTTGAAACACTGGAACACCGTGCAGGTAAAGACGCCGAGGGCAAAACAGGCGACGGCGTAGGCATTATGCTTCAAATATCACACGAGTTCTTTAAGAAAGCAACAAAGGATCTCGGTTTTGACATCGGAGAAGAAAGAGATTACGGCGTCGGAATGTTCTTCTTCCCACAGAATGTTCTCAAAAGAATGGAGTCAATGAAGCTCTTTGAGATAATCACACAAAAAGAGGGACTTGAATTTCTCGGTTGGAGAACCGTGCCGACAAATCCATCGGTTATCGGTCAGAAGGCACTCGAAAGTATGCCGTGCATAATGCAGGCATTCGTTAAACGTCCGAAAGATGTCGAAAAAGGACTGCCCTTTGACAGAAAGCTTTATATTGCAAGACGTATATTTGAACAGAGCAACGAAAGCACTTATGTATGCTCTCTTTCAAGCAGAACAATAGTATATAAAGGAATGTTCCTCGTAAAAGAACTCCGTCAGTTCTTCTGTGACTTGCAGGACGAGGACTACACCTCAGCTATTGCAACGGTTCACAGCCGTTTCAGTACAAACACAAATCCGAGCTGGCAGAAAGCTCACCCGAACCGTATTATCGTTCACAACGGTGAAATCAACACAATCACAGGCAACGCCGACAGAATGCTTGCCCGTGAGGAATCAATATACAGCGATATTCTCGGCGACGATATGACCAAGGTATTCCCGATAGTTGACAGAAACGGCTCCGACTCGGCTCGTCTGGACAACTCGCTTGAATTTATGATGATGGCAGGTATGCCTTTGCCGCTTGCCGTTATGATAACAATTCCTGAACCGTGGACAAACGACAGAACAATCACCCGTGAAAAAAAGGACTTCTATCAGTATTATGCAACGATGATGGAGCCATGGGACGGCCCTGCGTCAATCATTTTCTCGGACGGCGACCTCCTCGGTGCAGTCCTTGACAGAAACGGACTCAGACCGTCACGTTATATGATTACAAAGGACGGTTTCCTTATTCTTGCGTCGGAAGTCGGCTGTATTGATATTCCGCCTGAGAATATACTCGTCAAAGAGCGTCTGCGTCCGGGCAGAATGTTGCTTGTTGACACAAGAAAGGGTCAGCTTATTGACGATAAGGACTTAAAGGAATATTACGCAACAAGAAAGCCTTACGGTGAATGGCTCGACCAGAATCTTGTATTCCTCAAAGACCTCCATATTCCGAATGAAAGCATTGTTCATTTTGACAAGGAACATCTTGTAAGACTTCAAAAGGCATTCGGCTATACCTACGAGGAAATCAGAACAAGTATTCTTCCTATGGCACAGAACGGTTCGGAGCCGATAGCCGCAATGGGTGCAGATGTACCGATACCGCCGCTTTCGGAGGGTGACGGTCCGCTGTTCAATTATTTCAAGCAGCTTTTTGCACAGGTTACAAACCCGCCGTTTGACGCAATCCGTGAGGAAATAGTAACCGATACAAGCGTACATCTCGGCTGTGACGGTAACATTCTCGTTGAAAAGCCCGAGAACTGTCACGTTCTTAAAATTCACAACCCTATTCTTACGAATACGGATATGCTGAAAATCAAGAGTATGAATGTTCCGGGACTTAAAACAGCGGTTATTCCGATAACCTACTATAAGCACACAAATCTTGCAAAGGCAATAGACCACCTGTTCTTCCTTGCCGACAAGGCATACAAGCAGGGTGCGAATATTCTTATTCTCTCAGACAGAGGCGTTGACGAATACCACGTTGCTATTCCGTCACTTCTTGCGGTTTCAGCACTCCAACAGCACCTTGTTTCCACCAAAAAGAGAACATCGGTATCTATGATACTTGAAAGTGCAGAGCCGTGCGAGGTTCATCATTTTGCAACACTTCTCGGCTACGGTGCGTGTGCTGTCAACCCGTATCTTGCACTTGAAACAATCCGTGACCTTATCGACACGGGTGCACTCGATAAGGACTATTATGCCGCAGAAAACGATTATAATGCGTCGATACTTCACGGCATAGTAAAAATCGCTTCAAAAATGGGTATCTCGACAATCCAGTCATACCTCGGTTCAAAGATTTTTGAGGCTATCGGTATATCAAAGGAAGTTATAGACAAATACTTTACAGGAACTGTAAGCCGTGTCGGCGGAATAACTCTTGACGATATAAGCAAGCGTTCCGAAAAGCTCCACACCGCAGCATTCGACCCGCTCGGTCTTAATATTCTTCTTGAAGTTGAAAGTGCCGGCAGTCATAAGCTCCGCAGCGGCAAGGAGGAACATCTCTATAACCCCGAAACAATTCATCTTTTACAGGAATCAACAAGAACCTGCAACTATGATATGTTCAAGCAATATACCGCCGCAATAAACAGGGAAGATGAGCATATGAACCTCAGAAGTCTGCTTGACTTCAACTATCCTGAGGACGGCGGTATTCCGATCGACGAGGTTGAAAGCGTTGAAAGTATATGCCACAGATTCAAGACGGGTGCTATGTCCTACGGTTCAATATCACAGGAAGCACACGAAACTATGGCTATCGCAATGAATACAATCGGCGGCAAGTCAAACTCAGGCGAGGGCGGCGAGGACATCGAACGCCTTACAATCGGCAAGGACGGACTTAACCGCTGTTCAGCAATCAAGCAGGTTGCGTCGGGTCGTTTCGGCGTAACATCGGAATACCTTGTAAGTGCAAAGGAAATTCAGATTAAGCTTGCACAGGGTGCAAAGCCGGGCGAGGGCGGACATCTTCCGGGTAAAAAGGTTTATCCGTGGATTGCAAAGACAAGACATTCAACACCGGGTGTAAGCCTTATTTCTCCGCCGCCTCATCACGATATTTATTCAATCGAGGACTTGGCACAGCTTATTTACGACCTTAAAAACGCAAACAAGGACGCAAGAATTTCAGTAAAACTCGTTTCGGAGGCCGGCGTAGGTACGGTTGCCGCAGGTGTTGCAAAAGCCGGTGCAGGCGTTATCCTTATCTCCGGTTATGACGGCGGTACAGGTGCAGCTCCGAGAAACTCAATATATAATGCAGGACTTCCGTGGGAACTCGGACTTGCGGAAACACATCAGACGCTCATTATGAACGGTCTGCGTTCAAGAGTCGTAATCGAAACGGACGGTAAGCTGATGACGGGACGTGACGTACTTGTTGCGGCTCTGCTCGGTGCCGAGGAATACGGCTTTGCGACTGCTCCGCTTGTAACAATGGGCTGTGTAATGATGCGTGTATGTAACCTTGACACCTGTCCTGTCGGTATCGCAACCCAGAACCCCGAACTCAGAAAGAGATTCAAGGGCAAGCCTGAATATGTTGTCAACTTTATGCACTTTATCGCCCAGGAGCTCCGTGAATATATGGCTCGTCTAGGCATAAGAACCGTTGATGAGCTTGTCGGACGTTCAGATCTCCTCAAAGTTAAGCACTTTGGCAAGGGCTCAAAGGAAAGCAAGATTGATATGTCGAATATCCTTGATAACCCCTATGTCGGAACAGACACACCTCAGCGTTTTGACCCTGACAATGTTTATGACTTCCACCTTGAAAACACGGTTGACGAAAAAGTCATAATGAAGAAGATGGGTTCTGCACTCAAAGCAAACAAAAAGAAAACTATCGAAACAGATGTTACAAACACAGACCGCAGCGTCGGTACGATTTTCGGTTCGGAAATCACAAAACTTTATCACGACGATACTCTTGAAGACGATTCCTATGTTGTTAAGTGTCACGGTGCAGGCGGACAGAGCTTCGGTGCATTTATTCCCAAGGGACTGACCCTTGAACTTATCGGCGACAGCAACGACTATTTCGGCAAGGGACTTTCGGGCGGCAAGCTGATTGTATATCCGCCTGAGAAATCGCAGTTCAAGAGAGATGAAAATATCATCATAGGCAACGTTGCACTTTACGGTGCAACAAGCGGTAAGGCATTCATCAGCGGTGTTGCAGGCGAGAGATTCTGCGTAAGAAACTCGGGTGCAATAGCTGTTGTTGAGGGTGTAGGCGATCACGGCTGTGAATATATGACAGGCGGCAGGGTTGTTGTTCTCGGTAAGACGGGCAAAAACTTTGCGGCCGGTATGAGCGGCGGTATTGCTTATGTACTTGACGAGGATTCAGACCTCTATATGAAGATGAACAAGGAGCTTGTTTCAATCAGCGGAGTAACTCAGAAGTATGATGTCAAAGAACTGAAAGAGATAATTGAAGAACATGTTGCCGCAACAGGTTCACCAAAGGGTCAGGAAATTCTTGATAACTTTGAAGAATATCTGCCTAAGTTCAAAAAGGTTCTTCCGAATGACTACGCTAAGATGATGCAGACCATATTCCAGATGGAAGAAAAGGGTATGAGCCACGAACAGGCAAAAATCGAAGCGTTCTATTTGAATACAAAGCAGTAAGGAGGCGGACAAAATGGGAAAACCAACAGGATTTCTGGATTATAACAGAGAAAATAACGAGGGCGAACAGCCGCTCGAAAGAATCAGGCACTATAATGAATTTCACGTTCCTATGCAGCCGTCACAAAGAAAAGAACAGGCAGCAAGATGTATGGACTGCGGTGTGCCGTTTTGTCAGAACGGCCGTGTGCTGATGGGAATGGTATCGGGTTGTCCTCTTAACAACCTGATACCCGAGTGGAACGACCTTGTGTTCAAGGGAGAGTTTGACACAGCTGCTCACAGACTGTTTATCACCAATAATTTCCCTGAGTTTACAGGCCGTGTATGCCCTGCACTCTGCGAGGCAGCGTGTACCTGCGGACTTAACGGAAACCCCGTAAGCGTAAAGGAAAACGAAAACTTTATTATTGAATATGCGTTCAGCTCGGGAATGATGGAACCCGACCCGCCGAAGGTAAGAACAGGCAAAAAGGTTGCCGTTATCGGCTCGGGTCCGTCGGGACTTGCGTGTGCCGCTCAGCTCAACAAAAGAGGACACAGCGTTACCGTATATGAAAAGGACGACCGTGCAGGCGGACTTCTTATGTACGGAATCCCGAATATGAAGCTTGAAAAGAATGTTATTGACCGCCGTGTGAACCTTATGAAAGCGGAGGGCATAAACTTCATTACAAATGCAAATGTCGGCGACGGCGTTGACGCAAACGAAATTCTCAATGACTACGATGCAGTTGTTCTTTGCTGCGGTGCAGGAAACCCCCGTGATATAAACGCTCCCGGCAGAGATGCAAACGGAATATACTTTGCCGTTGATTTCCTCAAAGCTACAACAAAGAGCCTTCTGGACTCAAACCTTGCCGACGGAAACTATATCTCGGCAAAGGACAAGAATGTAGTAATCATCGGCGGCGGTGACACAGGTAACGACTGCGTCGGAACATCAGTCCGTCACGGCTGTAAGTCGGTTGTACAGCTTGAAATGATGCCCAAGCTGCCGGACACAAGAGCCGAGAACAATCCGTGGCCTGAGTGGCCGAGAGTGTGCAAGACTGACTACGGTCAGGAGGAGGCAATAGCCGTATTCGGTTCAGATCCCCGCCGCTATCAGACAACCGTCAAGGAATTTGTAAAAGACGAAAACGGAAACCTTAAAGGCGTCGTTACCGTTAAGCTGCAATCCGTCTATGACAGTGAGTCCGCCAGAAACGTTATGCGTGAGGTTGAGGGCAGTGAGGAATATATCGAGGCTGAGCTTGTTCTTATTGCCGCAGGATTCCTCGGGCCAAAGCAGTATGTACCAGAGGTATTCGGCGTAGAAACCGACAAACGCAGCAATGTTGCAACTCAGCAGGGCAAATACAGCACAAATATCGAAAAGGTATTTACCGCCGGCGATATGCACAGAGGACAGTCGCTTGTTGTATGGGCAATCCGTGAGGGCAGAGATGCCGCCGCAGAGGTTGACGAATATCTTATGGGCTACACCTGTCTGTAATAAATTTCAAAGAATTATACTCCCGGACAAAAATAAAATTGTAATGTTCGGGAGTGTTTTTTGACAAAATATGTATGAATATAATCGGGCAGATATGCAAAAAATTTTAGCGGAAATATGCTCCGGTATTTTGATTTATGCTGTTCACGTTGTCTGAGAAAAATACGGAAAAAAACGGCGGTTTTGTCGGGCTTGATACCGATTTGATTTTAAAATATTTTTCCGCTTTTCCTTGACATAAATCCATTTCTATTATAGAATATATGAGGAATTTATAGTATTAAAGGTTTTTTGGAGGGATAATACGGCGGGTTCTCGGTGATTTGCCGGATATTGCTTTTAGTCTGTAATTTCCTGATTGAAGATGCCGAAAAATGTCGGGGCTGAATATTTATCCGACAAAATTCCGTATCTAATTTTGAAGAAAGAGGTCGAATGCAATATGTCAAAGATTGATTTGAGTAAGTACGGTATTACAGGTACTACCGAAATTGTACACAATCCGTCTTATGAAGAACTGTTCAAAGAGGAAACAAATCCTGCACTTGAAGGCTACGAAAAGGGACAGGTAAGTGAGCTTGGTGCTGTTAATGTTATGACAGGTATTTACACAGGCCGTTCACCTAAGGATAAATTCATCGTTATGGATGATAACTCAAAGGACACTGTATGGTGGACTTCTGACGAATACAAGAACGACAACCACCCTGCAAGTCAGGAAACATGGAATGTATTAAAGGAAATCGCACAGAATGAGCTTTCAAACAAGAAGCTTTATGTTGTTGACGCTTTCTGCGGTGCAAACAAGGACACAAGAATGGCAATCCGTTTCATCGTTGAAGTAGCTTGGCAGGCACACTTTGTTACAAATATGTTCATTAAGCCGACAACTGAGGAGCTTGAAAACTTTGAGCCTGATTTCGTTGTTTACAACGCATCAAAGGCAAAGGTTGAAAACTACAAGGAACTCGGTCTTAACTCTGAAACAGCAGTAGTATTCAACATCACAAGCCGTGAGCAGGTTATCATCAACACATGGTACGGCGGCGAAATGAAAAAGGGTATGTTCTCAATGATGAACTACTATCTGCCGCTTAAAGGCATTGCATCAATGCACTGCTCAGCCAACACCGATATGAACGGCGAAAATACAGCTATTTTCTTCGGTCTTTCAGGCACAGGCAAGACAACACTTTCAACAGATCCTAAGCGTCTTCTCATCGGCGACGACGAACACGGCTGGGACGACAACGGCGTATTCAACTTTGAGGGCGGCTGTTATGCAAAGGTTATTGACCTTGACAAAGATTCAGAGCCTGACATCTACAACGCAATCAAGCGTGACGCACTTCTCGAAAACGTTACTGTTGCTGACGACGGCAAGATTGACTTCACAGACAAGAGCGTAACGGAAAACACCCGTGTATCTTACCCGATTAACCACATCAATAACATCGTTCGTCCTGTTTCTTCTGCTCCTGCCGCAAAGAACGTAATCTTCCTTTCAGCAGACGCATTCGGCGTACTTCCGCCTGTATCGGTTCTTACTCCTGAACAGACAAAGTACTACTTCCTCTCAGGCTTTACAGCAAAGCTTGCAGGTACAGAGCGTGGAATTACAGAGCCTACTCCGACATTCTCAGCTTGCTTCGGTCAGGCATTCCTCGAACTCCACCCGACAAAGTATGCAGAAGAGCTTGTTAAGAAAATGGAACAGAGCGGTGCTAAGGCATACCTCGTAAACACAGGTTGGAACGGTACAGGCAAGCGTATTTCTATCCGTGATACCCGTGGTATTATCGACGCTATCCTTAACGGCGATATCCTCAATGCTCCTACAAAGAAGATTCCTTACTTCAACTTTGAAGTACCGACAGAGCTTCCGGGTGTTGACACAAATATCCTTGATCCTCGTGACACTTATGCAGACGCATCAGCGTGGGATACAAAGGCAAAAGACCTTGCAGAGCGTTTCATCAAGAACTTCAAGAAATATGAAGGCAATGAAATCGGCAAGTCTTTGACAGCAGCAGGCCCACAGCTTTAATTCTTAAACAGAATAAACGTATAAATATTTCTCCCCCGACAGATTAACTTTGTCGGGGGAGATTTTCATTCAGTATAATAGATATACAAAAATTTGTATATGCAGATGATTTATAATATGTACACGGAAAAATAGTTGAAAGGACTTGATGTTATGAAAATTCTTAATATTCACGGTTACAAAGGAAGTCAGGAAAATTCTGCTGCGACTGCGTTAAAAAAACTCGGTTACAATGTTATTTCGCCGGCAATCAATTATGATTCCGATAGTCCCGAAAGTATTATTGATAATCTGTCTGCTGTTTTGTATGATGAATCACCTGATGTTATTGTCGGAACAAGTTTAGGCGGATTTTTCGCGGCAGTACTTTCAGCAAGAAATGATTTGCCTGTTATTTTGGTTAATCCTTGTCTTATGCCGTTTTTAACTCTTGAAAAATTAGGATATAATGGCAATGTTATTGAATTTGTGCCGCTGTTCTGGGAACTTTCAGAGTTAAAACTTTACAACACAAGCACAATCGTTGGCGGTCAAGATGAAATAATTGACCATAATGCTGTTACAAAAAAATTTCTTGATAATGAAAGATACAAAGCAGAACCCGAGGGCAAACATTCAGGGGCAACCTTACCTCTTGAAGAATTTTTCAGTGAAACAATGGAACATATAAAAAACACAAAAGAATATAATTCGGAAAAAGCAGTTGATACTTTTTGTTCGTGCGTAAACAAACAGCTTGTTCAAAGACTGAAAAGCGGTAACTTGTTAAAAAGCGGCAATAAACTGACATGGGTAAACCTGAACGGAAAACATAATATCACAGTAAACGAATATGATAAGGAAAAGGCAATAGTGACATATACCGTTGAGGGTGAAGATGAAAAAAGACAATCCCGACTTGATAAATTTTATATTTTGGATAAAGAATATGTGAGCAGTCTTTATGATAAAGCAGGTACTTTTAACGATAAAAATGATGCACCTGATGTAAGAGGTGTATATATTCTGTGGAATACAAAAGAGGATAAATATTATGTAGGACAGGCAAAAAACATAAGATGGCGAATGTGTGATCATTATCACAAAAACTCGCAGTCGAAATTTGACAGATTATTCCGCTCAGAGAACAATAATTTTTCCAAAAAATATATACCGCTTGACGGCAGCGGATTTTCTGATTTGGACGCACTCGAAACAGCCTTTATTGCTTATTTTGACAGTTATAATAAAGGATATAATAAGACAAGAGGAAACAAACTGTTGCTTGACAGATGGAAAGTAGCGGATTTTTTGATTTAAGCACACTGAAAACAGCCCTTTACTGTTTATCTTTGCAGAAAGAAAAAACATAAATTATTTCAGGGGAGGATTTTTATGATTTTTATTACAGGCGACATTCACGGACATCACGATATACATAAGCTGTCTTCATCTTGCTTTACAGTACAGAGAGAACTGACACGCTCGGATTATGTGATTATCTGCGGAGATTTCGGCTTACTCTGCGATAATTCAAAAGAAGAAAAATATTGGCTCAAATGGCTTGATGAAAAACCGTGGACAACACTCTGGATTGACGGAAATCACGAAAATTTCGATATGCTGAAAGAATATCCGACAGAAGACTGGCACGGCGGTAAGGTGCAAAAAATTACGGAAAATATAATTCATCTTTGCCGTGGCAGTGTCTTTGAAATTGACAACAAGCGGATTTTTGCTTTTGGCGGTGCGGAAAGTCACGATAAGCAATACCGAAAGCTCGGACAGTCAATATGGAAAGAAGAAGTGCCAAGCAAAGAAGAAATTGAACTTGGTCGGGAAAATTTAGAGGCTGTAAACTGGAATGTTGATATAATTGTTACCCACGCTTTGCCCGAACATATACAAGAGGATTTGTTTCACGATGAAATTTACAGAACGACTGATGCAACGCTGTTCTTTGATGAAATAGACGAAAAAGCAAATTTCAGACTTTGGTTTTCGGGACACTATCACATTTCAGGCTGGTATGATAAAAAGCATATATTGATTTATAATGATATTGTAAAGCTGACGGATAAAGGCATTGAAAGGGTGTATCCTCGTGGGAAAAAATAAATTTTTTTATGGCAACAGTAGTGGCAGACATTATAACCGACATAAAAGTGTTGATAATCAACCAGTTGAATCTGATAATGCCAAAGACACAAACACACGCAGGGCATATCTTAACAAGGCAAGAAACGGCAAGGATTATTATGAGGACTATAAAACTATAAGGTCGGGTTACTATATACTTGAAATAGTACGACCAAATAACCGTGAAAACAGAGACTTGTATGCACTTGACGGGACACGGAATGTCAACGGTGCTGTAAGAATTGTCAGCAGACAGCGTATGTATGTTGACAGGGTGATTTCCGAAGGCACATTTATAAGACTTCATTGTCTGGGAATGGATAATTTCGGCAGAAGGGCAGACGGCTGGTATGTGTTTTATCAGACGCCTGATCCGACTAACCGCAGAGATACATATATACTTTCACTTACTAAATGTTAGAATTGTGGCTTATGTTTTACTTTTACAATAAAAGCCATTAAAACTAAATTCAATAAAAAATCGACAAATTGTTACATTTAATATATAATATATATAGTGATTTATAAATTTTCAAAAACAACAAACAAAGCCATTAAATAAAAAGCGGGTTGGTAAAATGAAAAAATTAGTATGTGAAATGTGCGGAAGTTCGGATTTGGTGAAACAGGACGGATTGTTTGTCTGTCAGTATTGTGGAGCAAAATATTCGCTTGAAGAAGCCAGAAAAATGATGATAGAGGGTACGGTTGATGTTACTGGCTCAACCATAAAAATAGACAATTCACAGGAACTTGAAAATCTGTACAAACTGGCTCATCGTGCAAAGAATGACAATAATTACGAAAATGCAGAAAAATATTATGATATGATTTTGATTAAAGACCCTGACAGCTGGGAGGCGTCATTCTATGTAGTTTATTTTAAGCAGATGAGATGTAAGATTGCCCAGATTCAGTCTGCGGCAAATTCTGTGGAAAACTGTATTGACACTGTTTTGAAGTTAATTAAGAATAATGTTAAAGATAGCGGTGAACAAATCATTGCTGTAAAGGAAGTTTCCGATCGTTGTACTGCCATTTCTGATATGCTGTATAATGCGGCTTTGAACCACTATAATGGAATTGATATGAATATCAGAAGCAATTATACTCAGGAAATGGTCAACAACTGCTGTGCCGCAAGAGATATAATGTACACGCTCGGAAATAATATTGATTATATTTTTGGTACAAACGAGATGGGCAAATTTGCAATAAATGCGTGGTCAAACGGTATCCATAAGCATAATCAGTTGATGAATAACCTGTTGAAAAAACAGCAAAATAAGGAAGTAATGTTGAGATATATATCAAAAATAAAAAAATATGACCCCGATTATCTTCCGCCAAAACTCAGCTCGGGAATGGGTTGCTATATCGCCACTGCTGTGTATGGTTCATACGATTGTCCGCAAGTATGGACACTCAGGCGTTTTCGTGACGGTACACTGTCTAAAACGTGGTACGGCAGAGCGTTTATAAAAACCTACTATGCAATCAGTCCTACTCTTGTAAAATGGTTTGGCAATACCGAATGGTTCAGAAAAATATGGAAAAAAGCACTTGACCCAATGGTTGAAAACTTACAGTTAAAGGGTGTAGAGTCAACTCCATACAAGGACAAAGAATAATTACCTAACAAAATAACCGCCCTGCTTTAAAAACAGGACGGTTAAATTTATATACAGCATACTGTTTTAATTTTATAATAAAAGACATAAAATTTCACAAATTATTACAATGAAGATATAATAATATCGGGTGCTGTACATACATAACAGCGGCAGGCGGTTCAATATTTTCCCCTCAAATCAAGGGGGTGAGCTGATGTCTATTATTGAAATACTGACTTTAATATTAGTATTGATTGAAATAGTGAAACTCAGCAATAACAACAAAAATAAATAACCGCCCTACTCTCCCAACAGGACGGTTATTCTTTAAGATAACATAAATTGAGGGGAGAACCGCTGAGCCGTTAAGGTTATATGCAGTACCCTTTCTTGATTTTAATTATAACTTTGTACCGACTGTTTGTCAAGTATATTGTTCAGAACTTTTACAACAGCAATTTTATTATATTTACTTTAACTTAAAATCCTTTATAAGCACATCGGTAACAGCCTTTGCAAGAGCCCTGTGACCGTCGGCGTTCATATGCTCACGGTCGGCAGTGTCAGGCTCAGCAAAATCCGACGCCGCAAGGAACATACAGTCGTTTCTTCGTGCAACCTCTTTAAATGCGGCTTTAAGATTTCTTGATATAGCAACGCTGTTTTCGTCAAATTCCTCGTCATAGCCCTTTTCGCCGACACCGTCAGCCAGCAGAATGGGGGATATGATGAGGATTTTTGTGTTGCAGTCAAATATTTTAATTTGATTTACAATTATTTCAATGCCCTCAGCAACGGTTTGTGCGTCAGCGTGATATTTTGTTTTGCAGTCGTTGGTGCCGAGCATAACCACAGCATACGAAAGAGGAAAACTGTTTTTCAGTGCATAAGGCAGAGCCTCACTGCCGTTTCTGTCGGGGCGAAGTCCGTCATTGAACATAGTAGTCCGTCCGCATACGCCGTCCTCAATGACACGGTAGCCGTATTTGCTTATGTTCTTTGCAAGAATACCTGTCCAGCGTGTATTCTCGTCAAATCTTGTGTGTGTGTCTGGCGTATATCCGTATGTGTTGGAGTCGCCGAAGCACAAAATATTTTTCATTATTACCATTCCTTAATTTTAAAATATAAAGCTATAATTGAGCAAATTCAAAATATTGAACAAAATTATTTTCAATTTGTTTTCTTTACCGCCGCCTACGGCGGCGATAAAGAAAACACCACTCACAACAAGAATATATTTTTGTTAGAAATAACGATAAAAATAAAATTTGCTCATTTATAGATATAAAGCATAATTTTTATATACAGTAATCGTTTCCGACAGTTGCGGGATTGTTGTCGATTAAATCCTGTAATGTTATTCCGTCAAGATAGTTGGTGATTACTTCATACAGACCCTTCCACATATTGAGCGTAATACATTCATTTGCCTTGGGACAATCATTTTCTTCATATTCCAGACAGGCAACGGGTGCAAGACTGCCCTCGGTCAGACGTAAAATTTCACCGACAGTGTATTGTGACGCAGGCTTTGAGAGCATATAGCCGCCCTGATAGCCACGGTTTGTACGCAGAAGTCCTGCCTTGTTAAGAAGAGGAACAATCTGTTCGAGATATTTTTTTGAAATATCCTGACGCTCCGCAACATCTTTGAGAGCCACAAAACCCTCAGACTGATGCATTGCAAGGTCAATCAGCATACGCAGAGAATATCTGCCTTTGGTTGAAATTTTCATACAAGCACTGCCTTTCTTTATTTTTACTTTACCCTATTATACCATAGGTTTTATATGATTTTCAAGTGATATAATATATTTTTATAATATCATAGCCATATTTGTATTGGTTATTTTCTCGAATATAAAAAACAACGACTGACATAATGTCAGCCGATAATTTATAAGTATATATTTTGCTTTGAATTATTCATTCATACAACGCCGAGCTTCTTTTTTGCCTCATACAGAATTTTCATATCGTTGTCGTGACTGCACATACGGATTGCCTCGGGGATTGTTACCCACAGATAATAGTCGATTTCATTTTGCTGAATATTGACCTTGCTTTCGTCGGCACGGGCAAGAAAAAACACAACCTTTTTTTTGATTTTTCCGAAAGGACGGTAAATGCTTGTCTGACGGAAATCGGGTTCAATCTGCACATCAAGACCGGTTTCTTCTTTTATTTCACGCAGAGCGGTTTGCTGTTCGGTTTCATTGTTTTCGATATGACCTTTTGGGAAAGTCCAGCATTTTCCGTTATGGTTTTTTACAAGAAGAACCTTTACGTCATTTTTCTTTGTCCTGTGATAGACAACGGCACCGCAGGATTTTTCATAAACGCATACAATCTTATCAAAATTTGCACAGGTCATCAAAAGCCGTGAGCGTATTTCGGGTTCATAAAAAATCTCGTCAGACGGTGCGGCAACAAGCCGTGTCTGAGCCTTGTTTGAACAGCTTGCAATAGCAATAACCGTACATTTGAGAACATCGGGCGGTTCAGTGTCGGTTACGATATACACAGGACGATTGTCAGCAAATCTGTCACGGATAAATCCCGAGTAAAGACAACGCTCACAGAGTGTGCCGAATATTTCTATTGTTACATTTTTGCCGAGCATTCAGGCACACCTCCCGTTGTTATATCAGGCTTGTCCGACAAGTGTCGGAATAATTGAAAGTTGAAAATGTAAAACTGATGTTTGTGCTTAAATCATCTCAGCCGATTATTGATTTAAGCTCCTTAATGCGTATATCCGTGTTAGCGGTCATAACGCTGTTAATAATAAGAACATCGGTATAGCCGTTTTTCTTTATATAGCTTATGATGTTTTTGTCATAATAGCGTGGGTCAACGATATATATTTCATCATAGTTTGTGACGGTAAAGGGGGCAAAGGCACAGCCGTAGGAATCCTTGATGATACAAAGCTTTTTGCCGGTTTTCTGACCTGTCTTAATCTTCATATAAGGGTTGTCGCCCCATATAAAGACGCTGTATGCGTTTGAGCCCTCCGCAAAGGTTGCAAGTACAGGAACGGTTTTTTCCTCCGTTGTACCGTTTTCAAGGAGAGTACAGGTGTATTCACCCGGCATATTATAATATGTTACGGTATCGGGGTTTGAAAGCAGGTCTTTGTTTCCTTTCGGGTTTGAGTCCGTCTTTGTTGCGGCGGTCAATGCACCCTCAAAGTTTTTGATTGAGCCGCTTGAAAGTGTTTTGATGTCAACAGGCTTAATACCTGCTGTTTTGCAGAATTCGCTGTATCCGTAATATGCACCCAGAGCCGTCCAGTTATGGTCTGTTTTGAAATATACATATTCGTTTTTGTGGGCGTTCATTGTATCCCAGAGGTTTATCGGCTTTATATCGGCGGAATATGAGGAATAAATCGTTTCGATGTTTTCTTTTTGGTCTGAGGCGGTGTCACGGTAGGATTTCGGGATACCGTATGCACTGTGTATGGGAACAACCATATTATATACGTTTACACTGTTTCCGAGGGAATTTTTGATTGATGAAACCACGTTGGCATATTGTTTTGCTGTGCTTTCCGTACCGTAGAACATTTCATAACCCTGTTTATCATAGACGAATACATTACCGTCATAATAGCCCTTGATATTCGGATTTTCGGAAACATCGGCGATTTCGGAGCTTTCGTCTTTTGATTCTTCCTTTGAAGCCTGAGAGGGCTGTGAAACCTCCGAAGCCTGAGAAGCCTGCGGTGCCGAGCTTTCTTCTGTTTCGGCAGATTTGCCGTTAAAGAAAAAGAAATATATAAGTACAGCCGCCGCAATAAGAACAAGAAGTACGGCAATGGCTATGATGATTGCTTTTTTCTTTTTGTTTTTTCTTCTGTTGCGGTAGCCTCCCGATTTATATGAATGTGTACCGTATGAACTGTATCCGAATGATGATTTTCTGCTCATAATAAACCTCTTTCGATAGATATTTGTCGGAAAAAGAAGATATGTATATATAAGTATAATGTATTTCAAAGAAAAATACAACATTATAAAAGTACAAACTTATAAATGAAAGATGACAATATTTATTGCATAATATCAAAGAGAATTTTTAGTATCAAATTTTTTTAGATATAATATACAGATAAACAACATTTTTTTGTACAAGTGTCCAGTTTGTGGTGACAATTCAGGCAAAAGATTTTTTATTCTATTGCCTGAAACAAATATATATGTTAAAATTATATAAATAATTGAAAACTAAGGAAGATGACAGTAATGGAATATATACTTTCCGAAAAAGTAAAAACCTTAAAGCCGTCTGCAATAAGGGAAATATTCAAGTATGCCGCCGACCCGTCGGTTGTATCGCTTTCGGCAGGAAATCCTGCACCCGAGGCGTTCCCTGTAAAAGAAATTGCAGAAATTTCAAACGAAATTCTCACGAAAAATCCCGTAGCCGCATTACAGTACAGCGTTACCGAGGGCTATGCACCTCTGCGTGAAACAGTACGCAGTTTTATGAAAAACACCTATAATATCGGCAGGGAAAATGACGAACTTATCATTACTTCCGGAGCTCAACAGGTTATGGATCTTTTTACAAAATCCACATGTAACGAGGGCGATACCGTTATATGCGAGGCACCGAGCTTTATCGGTTCGCTCAATTCGTTCCGTTCATACAATACAATACTTTGCGGAATACCGCTTGAAAAAGACGGTATGAATATTGAGGCTCTTGAAAAAGCACTTCAAACAGAAAAAAATGTCCGTTTCATATATATAATCAGCAATTTCCAGAATCCGTCAGGCGTTACTACAAGCCTTGAAAAACGCAAAAAGATTTATGAGCTTGCAAAGAAATACAGTGTAATGATACTTGAAGACAATCCTTACGGTGAGCTGAGAATAAGCGGCGAAAATGTGCCGTCAATCAAATCCTTTGACGAGGACGGAATTGTTGCCTATGTCGGTTCATTCTCAAAAATTCTTTCACCGGGTATGCGACTTGGCTTTGTTGTTGCACCAAAGCAGATAGTTTCAAAAATGATTGTCTGCAAACAGGGTCAGGATGTCCATACTAATATATGGGCACAGATGGTTGCACATAAATTTATGACCGAATACGATTTTGAGGGACATCTCTCAAATCTACGCAAAATTTACAAAAAGAAAGCCGAGTTCTGTATGAACCTGCTTGACGAATATCTTGTGCCGAACAAAATCACATACGACAAAATCGAGGGCGGACTGTTTATATGGTGCAGACTGCCCGAAAATACCGATATGGTTGATTTCTGCAAACAGGCGGTACAGAGAAAGGTCTGCGTTGTCCCCGGCAATGCATTCCTCACGGACGAAAAAGAACAAAGTCAGTGTTTCAGGATAAACTTCTCTACACCGACAGATGAACAGCTTGAAAAGGGTATCCGTATTCTCGGAGAGCTTGCAAAGGAGATATTGTAATTATGACAGAAAATATGCCACAGGAAACAAAACAGGAAAAGAAAAAAGTAATATTCAGTGCCATTCAGCCGAGCGGTACAATTACACTCGGAAACTATATCGGAGCACTCAGAAACTGGGTGAAATTACAGGACGATTATAACTGTATTTTTGCGGTTGCCGACCTTCACGCCATAACCGTAAGACAAGACCCGAAAATATTCCGACAGAATATCCTCAATGCTTATGCACTTCTTCTTGCGTGCGGAATTGACCCCGAGAAAAGCCCGTTCTTTATTCAGAGCCACGTTCACACACACGCAGAGCTTGCGTGGGTTCTCAACTGCTACACACAGTTCGGCGAGCTTTCAAGAATGACGCAGTTCAAGGATAAATCACAGAAACACGCCGATAATGTAAATGCAGGTTTGTTTACTTATCCGTCACTTATGGCGGCGGATATTCTTCTTTATCAGGCTGACCTCGTTCCGGTCGGAGCAGACCAGAAACAACACCTTGAACTTGCAAGAAATATTGCCGACAGATTCAACGGAATTTACGGCAAGACATTTACCATTCCTGACGGATATATTTCAAAGGTCGGTTCAAGAATAATGTCATTACAGGACCCGACAAGGAAGATGTCAAAATCCGATGAAAATGTCAATGCGTGGGTTGCCGTTCTCGACAATCCCGACACAATAATGAAAAAATTCAAGCGTGCCGTTACCGACTCTGAGGCTGTTGTCCGTGTAGGTGAGGGCAAAGACGGCATAAACAACCTTATCGGCATAATGAGTTCTGTAACAGGCAAAACAGCCGACGAAATAACTGTTGAATTTGAGGGCAAGGGCTACGGCGACTTCAAAAAGGCTGTCGGCGAGGCTGTTGTTGAGGAGCTTCGTCCTATTCAGAAAAGATTTAACGATTATATCAACAACAGGGACTACCTTGAAGAACAGTACAGAAAGGGTGCTGAGTTTGCACTCAGAATTTCACAGCGTACTCTTGACAAGGCAATGAAAAAAATCGGTTATGTTCTGAAATGATTATAAAAAGTCATTTATGATATAGCTTTTGAGTGAGGAGGTAAAGTATGGCACATAAAAACATCAAACCAAATAAGCGTGTTATGCTTATAGTTAATCCAAAGGCAGGCAACAGACTTTCTAAGTTTGCCGTTTCGGATATTGCTGACCTGTTTGCAAAAAATAAGTTTGAGGTTGCTATATACTTTACTTCTCTTGAATACGGTGCCGAGTATCTTGTAAAGGAGCACGGTCATAAATTTGATATTATTGCCTGCTGCGGCGGTGACGGAACCGTCAACGAAATAATAAAGGGTATGATGGAAATGAAAATTTCCACACTCGTGGGTTATATTCCGGCAGGCACTACAAACGACCTTGCAAAAAGCCTTGGACTGAGCAAGAACATCAAAAGAGCGACAAAAACAATTATTTCCGAAAATCCGTACCCGTTTGATGTCGGAACCTTTGACGACAGCTATTTTGCGTATATAGCGTCATTCGGGGCATTTACCGAGGTTTCGTACAACACACCGCAGAAGGCAAAAAATATTTTCGGACACGCTGCGTATGTTTTCAGTGCAATGAAATGTATGCACAAGATAAAATCATATCACATCAGGGTTGAAACCGACGAGAGAAACGCCGAGGGTGATTATATTTTCGGTGCAGTGACAAATTCAACATCTGTTGCGGGTTTATTCAGGTTTGAAAGCAATATGGTTGATTTTGCCGACGGAAAATATGAGGTTCTGCTTATTAAAAAGCCCAAAGACCTTATTACTGCATTTAAAATATGTATGTCAATGGTCAACAGGTCTTTCAAAAATGAAAATATCACTTTATTTCATGCGTCACATATAAAAGTTATTTCGGAAGAACCGCTTGACTGGTCGCTTGACGGTGAGCATAAGCGTGGAGAAAAAACTGTTGAAATTCAGAATAATCCGCAGGCAGTACAGATAATCCGAAAAAAATTATAACAAAAATATCAAAAAATCGCTCGGACTTATGAAAAATCCGAGCGATTTCTATTTGAGGGGGTTGTTCAAATGTACAAATACCAATTATTTCTGAATTGCCTTGAAAGCCTGATCCAGATCTTCGATAATATCGTCAATGTGTTCTGTACCGATTGAAAGACGGATAGTGCTTTGATGTATTCCCTGTTCTTCAAGCTCCTTGTCGTTAAGCTGTGAATGTGTTGTTGACGCAGGGTGAATTACAAGTGATTTTACATCGGCAACATTTGCAAGAAGTGAGAATATTTCGAGGTGGTCAATGAAACTCTTTGCCTCCTCAGCTCCGCCCTTGATGTCAAACGTAAAGATTGATGCACCGCCGTTCGGGAAATACTTTTCGTAAAGTGCGTGGTCGGGGTGAGTCGGCAGTGACGGGTGATTTACCTTTTCGACATTCGGGTTCTTTGAAAGATAGTCAACTACTTTAAGTGCGTTTTCAACGTGGCGTTCAACTCTGAGCGAGAGTGTTTCAAGACCTTGCAGGAACAGGAATGCGTGGAAAGGAGCAAGCGTTGCACCCGTATCACGAAGAAGAGTTGCACGGATTTTTGTTACAAATGCGGCTGCTCCGACATCTTTGGCGAAGCTTACACCGTGATAGCTCGGGTCAGGGTCAACGAGTGACGGGAATTTTCCGCTCTTTTCCCAGTCGAATTTACCGCTGTCGATAATTACACCGCCGATAGCCGTGCCGTGACCGCCGATAAACTTTGTAGCCGAGTGAACGACAATATCGGCACCGTATTCAATCGGTCTTACAAGATAAGGGGTTGCAAATGTGCTGTCAACAACAAGCGGAATATTGTGCTTGTGTGCTATGTCGGCAACAGCCTGAATATCAATGAGGTTAGCGTTAGGGTTTCCGATTGTTTCGATGTAAAGTGCCTTTGTGTTGTCGTCTATTGCGTCCTCGAAAACCGACGGACTGTCGGGTGTAACAAACTTTGTTGTTATGCCGTACTGCGGAAGCGTGTGTTCAAAAAGGTTGTAGCTGCCGCCGTAAATGGTATTAGCCGAAACAATGTTGTCGCCTGCGTGTGCAAGGTTGAGAATTGTATAAGTAATGGCTGCTGCACCTGATGCAACCGCAAGAGCCGCAACGCCTCCTTCAAGAGCCGCAATTCTTTTCTCGAAAACGTCCTGAGTGGTGTTTGTCAGTCTGCCGTAGATGTTGCCCGCGTCTTTGAGGGCAAAACGGTCAGCGGCGTGCTGTGAGTTCCTGAAAACATAAGATGTTGTCTGATAAATCGGCACGGCTCTTGAATCCGTTGCCGGGTCTGCCTGTTCCTGACCTACGTGAAGCTGGAGTGTTTCAAATTTATATTTTCTGCTCATAATAAAATACCTCTTTTTTCTTTTGAATTTTAAGTTTTAGTTTTTGTTTTGAAAAGTATAAATGTTATGAACAGCAGCACATTCGTCCGTTTCTGAAATTATGTCTTAATGCTTTAAAGATTACATACATAAAATGTGCCTCCTTGTGTATGAATATATATTGAACAATTCCTATGGATTTAATGTGCTTTAAGTATATGCTACAATTCCTATTTTGTCAATAGGTTTTATAATATTTTTTGAAAATTTATTTTTATAAAGATATTTGTACAGTTTGTATATGTGTGTAAGTTGTATAATCCGAAATGCTGAAAAACAATTTGCTATTTCTTTATTTTTTCAAATCTCTGTTTGCATTGGTATATAAATTAAGGTATAATAATAACACCATAATAAAAGATGAAAGGAAATATATCAATGAGCTGGACAGAAATTGTTGCCGAGATTCCTGCAAAGGATATTGAAACCGCAGGAAATATTGCACAGATGACAGTGCCTTATGGTATTTATATCGAGGACTATTCAAATCTTGAACAGGAAGTCCTTGAAATTGCGAACATTGACCTTATTGATGAGGAACTGCTCAAACAGGACAGAACAAAGGGAAAAATTCATATTTACATCAGTCCCGAGGATAATCCGTCGGAGGCAATCTCGTTTTTGAAGGAGCGTTTTCAGGCGGAAAACATAGAGTATAAAATTTATTCCGACGACTGTGACGTTGAAAGCTGTCTTGAAAACTGGAAGAAATATTTTAACCCGATGAAGGTCGGCGAAAAACTCCTTATTCGTCCTGTGTGGCGTGACGACTATGACGCTGAGGGCAGAAACGTGCTTAACCTTGAACCCGGACTTGCTTTTGGCACGGGTACTCACGAAACGACAAGACTTTGTCTTGAAGCACTCGAAAAGCATATCTTTAAAGGTGCAAAAATGCTTGATGTCGGCTGTGGCAGCGGAATACTCTCTGTTGCGGGACTGCTTTTGGGTGCAGAGTCAGCAATCGGAATTGACATTGACGAAATGGCGGTCAAAGCGTCAAAGGAAAACGCAAAGCTCAACAATGTTCAGGACAGATACACAGGAATAAAGGGTAACCTTGCCGATGAGGTAAACGGAGTTTTTGATGTAATCACGGCAAACATTGTTGCCGACGCAATAATTATGCTTTCGGGCGACATAGAAAAGCATATGAACGAAAAAACCGTGTATATTATGAGCGGAATTATCGACACACGCCTTGACGATGTTCTGTCGGCACTGCCGAAGTCGCTTGAAGTTGTTGAACAGTATGAAGAAAAGGGCTGGCTGTGCCTTGTTGCCGTAAAAAAAGCATAAAATTTCCCTGTATATATAAAAGTAATAAATAATTCTCAAAAAGAATTATTTAGCTTTTTTAAGTGATAAAATAGCTTATATAATTTTATTTTTGGAGGTCGTATTTATGAAAGACAAAAAGAACAAGAATACTTCCAATCTGGTGTTTTCGGCGTTTCTTGTTATAGCGTTTGTAATTTGTGCATATTTCTTTTCGGGTATCGTTACAACATCAACAGGAATGAATGACACGGTGAAAACCTTGCTTATGGCATTGATTTTTGTAATATTCGGACTTTTCCTGTTCTATGCAACAAGAGTAGGCGACGGTAAACAGGTAAAGCGTTTTTCACTTGCAACGCTGATTATAATGGATATTCCTGCACTGTACATAATTATTGCGTCAGCAGCACAGGGACTTCCGTTTTCGGCACAGATTGCTGACTGCCCGACAATAATTTATCTTGCTGCCGTTACGCTCGGATACGGTATTCCTTATACATTTCTCAGCGGATACGAACAGCAGCCTGATGACGAAGATGAAACTGTAACCGACAGTGCTGATAATGATGCCGATAATTCTGAAACCGATGAACCCGACAACTTTAACAGCATACAAGAGATTGATGAAAATGCAGAAATCAACGAGGAAAAAGCGGATGATACTATCGCAGCCGTTGATAATCTGATTGACGCTGATAATAACGGCTCAGACGAGGAAAACTAAAAGTAAAATACAAACAAGAATAAAGCGAGGAATACAAAATGTCAGAATGTACACATAACTGTGATACCTGCGGAGAAAACTGTTCGTCAAGAGAAAGCGGTCAGCCGCAGGATTTTACGGCAAAGCTCAACCAATACAGCTCAGTAAAAAAAGTTATAGGAGTTGTCAGCGGCAAGGGCGGAGTAGGCAAATCCCTTGTCACATCACTGCTTGCCGTTATGTTCAACCGTAAAGGCTATCATACGGCTGTGCTTGACGCAGACGTAACAGGCCCGTCAATTCCAAAGACCTTTGGTCTTACGCAAAAGGCAGTCGGCTCTGAGGACGGAATTTTCCCTGTTACAACAGGTACGGGAATAGACGTAATGTCTGTAAATCTTCTTTTGCCGAATGAAACAGACCCTGTTGTATGGAGAGGACCTATTATTGCCGGAACTGTAAAACAGTTCTGGACAGATGTAATATGGCAGGACGTTGACTATATGTTCGTTGATATGCCGCCGGGAACAGGCGATGTTCCGCTGACTGTATATCAGTCAATTCCGCTTGACGGAATAGTTATTGTAACATCTCCTCAGGAGTTGGTTTCAATGATTGTTGCAAAGGCTGTGAAAATGGCAAAGATGATGAATATTCCTGCTCTTGGAATTATCGAAAATATGAGCTATTTTGAATGTCCCGACTGCAAAAAGAAGTTTTATCCCTTCGGCGAAAGCAATCTTGAAGAAACGGCAAAGGAATATGACCTTGATATTCTTGCAAGATTTCCTATTGACCCTGCTAACGCAAAGGCGTGTGACGAGGGAAAGATAGAATCCGTTGAAAACAAGGCAGCCGCAGAAGCAGCTGACAAGATTGAAGCAAAATTCAAAAAAGACTGATACTGTTTAAAAAACAAAAAGGAGAAAATCTGAAATAAGGGTTTTCTCCTTGGATTTTTGATTATTATTTCAGAAAACAACTAACCCCGACTACAAACGATGTAATCGGGGTTAGTTGTTTTTTTAGGAGGAATGTATATGAAGTAAACTTATAATCAATATTATGTGCTTATTCTTCAAAGAAGAACAGGTCTTCAAACTTTTTATCGAGTGCAATACAAAGCAGCAGTGCAAGCCTTGCACTCGGACAAAACTGGTTGTTTTCGATTGAACTTATTGTCTGGCGTGAAACGCCGACCATTTCCGCAAGCTCACCCTGAGAAATTCTTTTTTCGGCTCGTGCAACACGAAGTCGGTTCTGAAATACTATCTCACTCATCAGATATCCACCATAAAGAAAAAAGCAGTACAGACTATCGCTACTATTCCGGTTATGATTCCGAATATAAGGTATAGCGGCTTTCTGAGATTTTTGTACTGGTACAGAAAGGTTGTACACAAATAAGCGGTGATTATGGCAACAAACTCATAAAACTTCTGTCCGTGAAAAGCCTTGTAGATGCTGAACACCAGACACAGTATTCCGACAACGACAGCACCCAATCCGAAAGATGTGTTATAGATACGCTGTTCACGTTCGTCAAGACCGCTGTGCTTGTTTTTTTCAAGAATTTCTTTTTTGTCCATTGAGTAAGCCCTCCGAAAACCTACGGAACGCAAAACAAATTACGATAAAACAATCAATAATTCATCTTGTGCTTATATACTATCATACGCTTTTCTGTTTGTCAAGTATTCTTGACAATTTTTCTTTTAAACTTGTCAATTTTCTAAAAATACTGGATTTTTTACAGAAAAATATTTTTTTGGTTTATTGCAGACTTTATACAGGTTTTGGCTATCTGTAAAATATATTTTCTCTTGATTATGACTTTGTGCTGTGATAAAATTTAAATAAATAACAGGATTGTTATATCTATATTTTTATAAAGGTGTTTTTTATGGATAAGGAAGATAAAATTACATATATATCCGAAATTAAGGCTGCTTTGGAACAATTAGGAGGCATTGGCTCATTAAAAGATATTAAACGCATAATAGAAGAGCGAGATAAATTACCTTCTATTCATACAAATATAAATTGGAAAAATCAAGTATCTAATGCCTTACAAACTCATTGCAAAGAATCAAACTCTTATAAAGGTGAAGAAAATCTGTTCTATTCTGTATATGGTATAGGAAAAGGTTATTGGGGACTAATAGATTTTTCGGTTGAAGATGCTGAAAATAGAATTTGTGATGAAATTAAAAATGATAGTACACTAAAATCAACCGAAAAAGAAATGCTGATAAAAGCAAGAAACGGTCAAGGTGTTTTCAGGGAGAGAATTGTTGAGAAGTATCACAAATGTATAATTACAGGTATATCTGACAGCAGATTACTGATAGCGAGCCATATTCGTCCTTGGCGGTCTGCTGATAATGTTGAAAGATTAAGTGAAGAAAACGGACTTTTGCTTTCACCATTATATGATAAACTTTTTGATATAGGATTAATTTCTTTTAGCAAAGATATGAAAATTATAGTTTCAAATCAAATGAATAAAGAAGATGTTTTGAAAATAGGTTTTGATACTGACAGAATATATTTACCCTCACCATCAAAAGAATTAAGGGTTAATATGGAATACCACAGAGATAATATATTCAAGGGGTAATCATTTTTGTAAAATAAAGTGCGTAAGTATAGAACAAGCAGATCTATGCTTATACACTTTATTTTTTATATTATTATTCAATGCATATATATTTGATGTATTTGACATAGAATGAAAATGCATGAATTATTTTCCTTGAATACTTTATACCGCTGTGATAAAATAAAATCAAATTGACAACAATTTGAAAGGGAGTAGCTTCTATGAAACTCGAACAGCTTCTTACAAGACTTAACTATACACTCGTCAGCGGAAGAACTGACATAGAAATAAGCGATGTTATCTACGATTCAAGAAAAGCCTGCAAGGACTGCGTTTTTGTTTGCCTGAAAGGTGCTAATCTTGACAGCCATAAATTTGCACAGAGTGCCGTTGACAGCGGTGCTGTTGCCGTTGTTGTAAGCGAGGATACTGAAATACATAATGCAACGGTCATTAAGGTTAATGACACAAGAAAGGCTCTTGCGTTTATGTCGGCGGAGTATTTCGGCAATCCTGCCGAGGAGCTTACCACAATCGGCATAACAGGCACAAAGGGCAAAACCACAACAGCGTCAATGATTCATTCAATCCTTGAAAAAGGCGGCTATAAAACAGGAATAATAGGCACGCTTGGAATTATTATCGGAGACGAGCTTATAAAAACTGCAAATACAACCCCTGAATCCTACGAAATTCAGCAGGCTATGAGAAAAATGATTGACAAGGGCTGTAAGTGCGTTGTTATGGAGGCGTCGTCACTCGGTCTTAAATGGCACAGAACAGACGGAGTTATCTTTGACTACGGTGTATTCACGAACTTTTCTCACGACCATATCGGCGGTGACGAACACGCAAGTATGGAGGAATACCTTGAATGTAAATCAATGCTTTTCAGACAGTGTACAACGGGAATAATCAATATTGACGATGAAAACGCCGAAAATATCATCAAAAACCATACCTGTTCGGTCGAAACCTACGGTTTCAGTGAAAAGGCACAGCTCAGAGCGTCTGACGATGAGCTTATTTCTAAGCCGGGTTATCTCGGTGTGAGATTTAGTGTCAGCGGTAAGCTTAATATGACGGCAGATGTCGATATTCCGGGAAAATTCACGGTATATAACGCACTTTCGGCAATAGCTGTTTGTATGCATTTTAATCTTACGAAAGAACAGATTTTTGACGGTCTTAACGAAGTAAAGGTAAAGGGCAGAGTTGAACCCGTAAAAATCCCCGGCAATTTTACACTTCTCATTGACTATGCCCATAACGCCGTAAGTATGGAGAATATCCTTGAAACCCTGAGAGAATATAATCCAAAGCGTCTTGTAACGCTTTTCGGAGCAGGCGGAAATCGTCCCCGTGACAGAAGATATGAAATGGGTGAAATTTCGGGCAAGCTGTCAGACCTTTCGGTTATTACTGAGGATAATTCACGTTTTGAAAATGTAATGGACATTATCGAGGACATAAAGGTCGGCATAAACAAAACAAACGGCAAATATGTTGTAATTCCCGACAGAACGGACGCAATACGCTACTGTATCGAGAATGCACAGGACGGCGATATTATTGTTCTTGCGGGAAAAGGACACGAGGATTATCAGGACAAAAACGGCAAGAAAACTCACTATGATGAGCGTGAAGTAATTGCCGGCATAATCGGTAAATAACGGAGAGTTAAAAATGAAGAATATTACAGTTAAAGAAATTTCGGCAGTTGTCGGCGGGAAAATTTTATGCGGTGATGAAAATACCGTTATCACGAACATACAGTATGACAGCCGTTCGGTTAAAGAGGGTTCGCTCTTTGTGCCTATTAAGGGTGCAAGGGTTGACGCACACAGATTTATTGAGGGTTGTCTGTCAGCGGGTGCATCGGCAACGCTTACGGAAAACAATGCACCGTGCGGCTCAGAAAAACCGTATATCAAGGTTGACGATACCCTCAAAGCATTACAGACTCTTGCGGCTTGGTACCGCAGACAGTTTACGCTTAAACTTGTAGGCGTTACGGGCAGTGTCGGCAAAACAAGCACAAAGGAAATGATTGCCGCCGCACTGTCACAGGGCTTTGACGTTATGAAAACTCAGGGTAATAAAAACAGTCAGATTGGTATGCCTATGACGATGTTTGATATTGAAGAACACAACAACGCCGCAGTTATTGAAATGGGTATGAGCGAATTTGGCGAGATGGACAGACTTTGCGATGTTGCCAGACCGAATATTGCCGTTATGACAAATATCGGAAAAGCACATATAGAAAACCTGAAAACTCAGCAGAACATTATGTCCGAAAAGCTGAAAATAACAAAGCATTTTGACGAAAACGGGGTGCTGTTTTTAAACGGGGATGATGTTCTTTTAAAGACGCTTCACAACAGGCAGAAATTCAGAACCGTTACTTTCGGACTGGGAACAGACTGCGATTACTATGCCGATAATATCAGTACGGAGGGCTTTAACACAACCTTTACCGCACACGGAAACGGCAAAAGCACAGTCTTTGAAATTCCTGCACTCGGAGTACACAGCGTATCAAATGCCCTTGTTGCGGTTGCAATAGGCGAAACACTCGGACTTGATGACACAACAATCCAAAAAGGACTTTTAACCTACCAAAACGCACCTATGCGTCAGCAGATACACAGTATGAACGATTATGTTCTCATTGACGACAGCTACAACGCAAGTCCCGAGGCTACAAAGGTTTCGCTTGATGTTATGAAAAGCATTGCAAAAGGCAAAACAATCGCCGTTCTTGCCGATATGCTTGAACTCGGTGACGAGGCACAGCGTGAGCATTACGGAGTAGGAAAATACCTTGCAGAGCTTGGTACGGACTGTCTTATTACAGTAGGCGAGCTTTCACGCAGTACGGCAAAGGGTGCCGCTGAAAGCGGAAACACATCGGTCAGAAGCTTTGACAATAATTCCGACGCATACGATTATTTATGCACTGTTCTTGAAAAGGACTGTACTGTTCTTGTCAAGGGTTCAAGAGGTATGCACACTGACGAGATTGTCAGAAAACTGCTTGAAAAAGATAAAACAGCCGAAAACTGAATAACGGATATATAACAAAGGAGAATTTTCGTGTTACCGTATTTTAATTTATTCGGCATAAAAATTTCGTCATACGGATTTTCTGCCGTTATCGGAGCAGCGGCGGCTGTGTTCCTTGTATGGCTTTCAACAAGAAAACGCACCGACATCAACCGTGTTCAGCTTGTAAATATCCCGATAATAGCGGTGCTTGGAGCGTTTGTGGGGGCACATATTCTTTATGCACTCACTCAGATTCACTACCTTGCTTTTGTGGTGCAAAGTCCGGAAAAGGTCTTTGCGTCGTGGGAGTTGTTTTTTGGTTGGTTCGGAATTGTGTTCGGCGGAATGGTGTTTTACGGCGGATTTATCGGCGGTTTGCTTGCCGCTGTACTTTACTGCAAGGCTATGAAACTCGATTTTATGTTTTATGCCGATATTTATGCTCCTGCAATTCCGCTTTTTCACGCTTTCGGAAGAATAGGCTGTTTTTTTGGCGGCTGTTGTTACGGAATTGAGTGCAGTTTTGGGGTTATGTATAACGGGGTTGTTCGTCTGCCTGTACAGCTTATTGAAAGTGTATGTAATTTTATTCTTGCGTTTTTGCTTTTGTATCTCAGCCGAAGGAATATGAAAAAAGGTACGCTTCTGGCATTGTATCTTATTATTTACCCTGTTTTGAGATTTACGCTTGAATTTTTCAGAGGAGATGAAATAAGAGGCTTTATGTTCGGATTTTCAACTTCTCAGTGGATTAGTATAGCACTGTTTATTGTGGGAATTATAATGGTGTTTAAATTGTATTTTTTCAGAAAAGCCGATAAAAATATGCACAAAAAGAACACTGTATCCAAAAACAGCACAGCGTAAAGTGAAAAATAAACAGTATAGTAACTATCGCTAAATTTTCGCTTTATAATTTTACATATAAATATTCTCTCAGATTATTGTAACCGCAACGCTTTTTATTTATAATGGTGTTGTGGTTATTTTTATATTTAAAGTAAAAATATTACGGTAAAAAATAAACATATTTCAAAAAGGAGGATTTTCTACTTATGAAGAAAATAATATCAGTGTTTCTTGCACTCTGTCTTTCTGCAACGGTGATGTGTTCGTGCAGTACGCCTCAGACCGTTGAAAACAGCCAAAGCAGCCAAAGCAGCGAAACAACTCAGCTTTCATCGGAAGCAGCTCAAAGCTCAGAGAATAACAGTGATGTATCCGGCGATATAAGCCAAAGCAGCGATAAGCAGTCAAGTAATTCAACATCAGGCGAATCGTCAAAGACTTCCCAGACCTCACAGACCTCTCAGAAGCCGTCAGCAAACACTTCAAATACCACTTCAAACACAACAAGCAACACTCAGAACAGCACCTCAAACAATACAAGTTCTAAACCAAACAGCAGCAATAATACTTCAAACAACACAAGTACCAAGCCAAACAACAGCAATACTTCAAACAATACAAGCAACACACAAAACAACAACAATACTTCAAACAATACAAACAACACACAGAACAACAACAATACCTCAAACATCACAAACAACAATCAGAACAACAATAATACCTCAAACAATACAAACAACAATCAGAACAACAACAATACCTCCAATAACACAAACAATACATCAAGTGCAGAGCAGGAGGCTATTTATAAGGCACTGTTTGATATAAACAGTAAAGTAAATATTAAAATTGATATTTCTGACGCTGAACTGCAAAAAATACAGCAGGACTATAATAAGTATAAAGGAATGAACAGCAAATCCCCGATTTACCGTGTTGCGTCAAAGGTTACCTTTACGATTAACGGTAAAAAATACGAAATTGAAGATGTCGGAATCCGTATGAAGGGCAACACAACAAGACACTCATTCTATAATTCATCATCGGGTATGTATAAGCTTGTGCATTTCCGTCTTAGCTTTGACGAAACCTTTGATGATAAAACATACTACGGTACTCAGGCGAGAAAATGGAACGACGCCGACCGCAAACAGCGTAAAAAACGTACCTTTGCAACACTTAACGGACTTGAAATAAAATGGAATGTAAACTATGACCAGACTTATGTAAGAGAGTACTACACGAGCCAGATGTACAGAGAGAACGGTATTCTTTGTGCAAGAAACAGTATATCACAGATAAATATTGCAGGTCGTGATATGGGCGTTTATATGATATACGAGCCTGTTGACAATAAATTCATTAAACGCAATCTTCCCGAAAAGGACTGGGGAGGCGACCTCTACAAAGCAGGCTGGACATACAGTCCTGCTGACTATACAAGAAATGTAAGCTATGGCATTGAGGACGAGGACAGAGGAAAATTCTATAACCTTGACCTCAAAACCAACAAGAAAACTTCAAAGCACCAGCTGCTTCAGAATCTTTTGAATACAATCAACAAATCAAGTGTTACAAGGGCAGACTTTGAAAAGGTTGTAGATATGGACTATTTTATAAAGTTTACTGCATTAAGCTACTTCATAGGCAGTCCCGACGATATGAGAAATAACTACAACAACCACTATGTTTATTTCCGCAAAAGCGACGGCAAAGCGATTTTCATTCCTTATGACAACGACAGAAGCTTTGGTATATGCTGCGGATATAATCCGACAGGAAACGGTATGACAACCGTGTCGCCGTTCTCAAACAGAGCAGAGGGCAACTATTCCGACCAGAGAAACCCCCTCTTTAAAAAGACGGTTCAAAACGGCGGTTTTTATATGAACGAGTACAAAGCCGAGCTTAAAAAGATTGCGTCAAGCAAATGGGTTAAATTCAGCAACTTCAAGCCGGTATATGAAACCGCAAAATCGCATTATAATAACGTTACAAAGCCCGACAAGACTTATGAAAATGCTGATAATTCAAGACTTACATTCAGCCTTGACGGAAAATGTGTTTCAGGCGATACATACAACCTTTCTGTTGAAGACTACTTCACACGCAAAATGAACACCTACAACAAATACAAATAATTCATAATTCATAATTGTGGCGTGAACCGTCAGTTTGTCCGCTGAGTTTGTTTTTTTGAATAACACAACAAAAAAGTACACCGATTGATAAAAATCTTTCGGTGTGCTTTTTACTTTTACTGTTGATTATTCAACAATTACGCATTACGAATTACGCATTACGCATTTCCTTTGTAACGTGTTTGATAAGTCCGCCGTCAGCGATAATGCTCTGAATAAACGGCGGAAAAGGCTCTGCCTGATATGTTTTTCCTGTTGTA
>JBJEOP010000122.1:0-6948 GCA_051880775.1 Acutalibacteraceae bacterium | reverse complement strand
CAGCACCAAATCCGCAAGAAAATAACGCTGATAAAACACCTGTTTCATAACACATAAAATCAGCTTTCTGATTTGAAAAAGTGCATAAGGCTTCTGGTCGTTCACTGAGGTGAGAATAAGCTCGTTACGTTTGATGTAGTACTCCTGATAGCCGTCATATTTGCTCTCAAAATCCTCGTGCCACACGGCAATTCCGTTTATTATGGCTATTTCGTCGGCACATCTGAGCGAATACTCTATGTCGTCGGTCTTGATGAAAAACGGCAAAGGGTCGCCGTATTTTTTTCGCCAGAATGACGGAAAACAGTAAAACCACCACGCATTATAGCTGCATTTCGGAAGATAGGATATTTGAAAGACATTTTCACGCTTTTTCATATCCATTCCGTTGCCGATATTCACAATGCGTCTGCCGTCCCATATTGCCCCGGCCTCGTGCTGAATAGCCCTATCACTGAGTTTGAGCATTGTGCCGCCGACTGCAAGAGTGCTGTATTCGTCCTTTGTGATTGACAGCAACGCATAAACTCTGAACAGGACTTCACAATCAAGCACAATATCGTCGTCCATAAAGAGTATGTGCGTGTGATTTTTCGTGCTGTTGTCCGCCTCTATATATCCACGCCTGAAACCGCCGCTGCCGCCTGTGTTTTTGTTGTAAAACAGTGAAACATAGCTGCTTTCAATTTCGTTTCCGCTGAGTGTCTGACCGTTGTCAACGACATAAAAGTGAATTTTATCTTCGTCAAAAAAGCTGTTTTGGTCAAGATAATTTTTTATTGCATTAAGATTTCTGAGAATATATTTCTCTCGTTTGCAGGTGCATATTACAACACCTATACTCGTTCTTTTTGTGCTGTCTGCAATACAGCCGAACTCGCCGCCGTAAAATGTGCCTTGCCGCTTTGCGTTAAGCGTAAAATAAAGCTGAGCCGAGTCCTTTGTGGCTGTACGGTCAATTTCTATGATTTCGGAAGATACGCTTTCTGAGCTTATTTCTCTTTCGACAATACATTTTTCCCCGAACTTATCGCCGCATTTTCTCACGGAAAAAACACGCAAAACAAATAAACCGCAAAACTTCACCCTTAAATAAACAGATGAAAAATTGCAGTATTTGTTGTATTTCCCTATCGCAAAGGAATTGAAATATGTATCGAATGTGACCGAATTTTTTATTGTTAATGCCTTTTCGTTTTCACTGTACACAGTATCGCCGTCAGCCGCCCTGAAATAAAGCTCGGTTTCAGGGCAGACTGACATATCGGGCAATATTATATTGTGAAGTGGACGATATTTTAACTCAGTTTTCACCAAATTCCTCATTTACAGCCGCAAGAGCGACCTCTATAACCTTATCCATATCGTAATACTTGTAATCGCCAAGACGACCGCCGAAAATAACATTCGGTGTGTTGTCAGCAAGTTTTTTGTATTCGGCATAAAGGTTGTTGTTTTTATCGTTGTTAATCGGATAGTAAGGCTCAACACCGGGTTTCCACTCGGACGAATACTCCTTTGAAATTACTGTCTTTGGCTGTGTACCGAACTCAAAATGCTTGTGTTCGATAATTCTTGTGTAAGGAACACTTCTTTCGGTGTAGTTTACTACCGCATTACCCTGGAAGTTATCACAGTCAAGCACTTCGGTTTCAAAGCGAACCGAACGGTATTCAAGCACACCAAGCTTATAGTCAAAGAACTGGTCAATCTGACCCGTGAATACGGTTTTCTTAACCTTATCCGCATTAGTCTTAATCCACTCGAAATAATCCGTGTCGGTAAGAACCTCTATGCCGTCAAGCATTTTTTCGATAATCTGAGTATAGCCGCCCATCGGGATACCCTGATACCTTGCGTTGAAATAGTTGTTGTCAAATGTAAATCTCAGCGGCAGACGCTTGATGATAAATGACGGAAGCTCTGTACACGGTCTGCCCCACTGCTTTTCGGTGTAGCCTTTGATGAGCTTTTCGTAAACGTCCTTGCCGACAAGACTGAGTGCCTGTTCTTCAAGGTTTTTCGGCTCTGAGAGATTAAGGTCTGCAATCTGGTCTGCAATAATCTTTTTAGCCTCAGCAGGAGTCTTTATATTCCAAAGACGGCTGAAAGTATTCATATTGAACGGCAGGTTATAAAGCTCGTCCTTAAAAACTGCAACAGGTGAGTTTATGTAATTGTTGAACTCAGCGAACTGATTGATATAATTCCATACTTCTGTGTTGTTTGTGTGGAAAATATGAGCACCGTATTTATGTACATTGATACCCTCAATATTTTCGCAGTAGATGTTTCCGCCGATGTGGCTACGCTTGTCAATTACAAGGCATTTTTTGCCCCTCTTGTTTGCCTCGTGGGCAAATATTGAGCCGTAAAGACCTGCTCCGACAATAAGATAATCGTACATCAAATTCAACCTTTCTTTTACTTTTTAATTTTTCTTAATATACTTCTACGCCTTGAACCCGGTGGGCAAAGACGATACAAAGTCCTGTTAAACGACAGATTTTTTGTTGCTCCGCCGATTTTGCGAAAATGCGTTCTTGGTATTTCAGCCCATTTTATATCAGTATTATCCATAACATAGGTCATATAGACACCGAACAGCCTTTCGCCGATTTTACCGCATTCACGGGGTGATTTAAACTGTTGCGGCTTACGCTTTTCAAACTCTTCAAGAATATCAAAAAGCCACCCGCAGTAATCATCAAAAATCCGTCTGTGCATAATGAACATATTGCAGTAATACGCAAAATGCCCGTCAAGATATTTCTTTGCTGACGGTAAATATTCGGGATATTTTTCGCCGATAATACCGCACACAAGTGAAATATCATCAAAGCCGTTTCCGTCATTTTCTTCATACTGACTTCTCACACTCTCGTATATGTTTTCACGCAAGGGTGCAATAAGCTCGTATCTGTCGGTCAGTGCCGAAATGCTTTCATAGTCAGCGTGAATTTTCGCTAGAGTTTTTTCGTCAGGTCTGTCAAAAATCCTGTACGGCTTTGGCAGTTTCCCAAAGTTATCGTATGCATAAATATTTCTGCCGCTAAAATCGAAATATCTCCTTTGATGCATAAGACCGCATACATCACATTCAAGATTTTTCCAAGCCCAGTACACAACGGTAAGCTCGCAATAGCTGTCATTTTTTGCGGAAATATTCGCACCTGTGTTATCTTTCAGCGGCAAAAAATTTTCGTTTTTGTACTTTTCCGCACCTGCACTAACAGGAACGGTAAAGCCCCCTGTCTGCTCTGCTTTATCCTTATACACACTCACAAGAAGTTTAATGTTTTCATTTCGGATTGCTGACAATTAACTCCACTCTCCACTCTCCACTCTCCACTCTCCACTCTCCACTCTCCTGATTATTCTACATCAATTCAGTGTTAAAGTCAACAACAACGCCAAAATCAGCCAATTATGTCAGAACAGCCTTTTTGTCTGCCGCAGAAATATACATATCCGCACAAATCGCAACGGACACTGCAAAAATCTCCTGTTTTTCATCAATGATATTGAGTTCAAAGCCTGTGCCGTACTCTCCCCAGCATTTCTTTTGGGTCATAACAACGCTTTTATCAACATCAATAAGTGAAAATCTGCCCTGTGCAATGTCCCCAAAAAATCGCAGTGTACTGCCGTAAATCAAAAACGCAAGCTTTTCGTTCATACACGGCACAAGTGCATAAATACGCTTATCGTATTTTATCGTAAAATATGTTGCAACAAGGCTGCAAAGTGAAATGTCGGACATTTTTTCGCCGTTTGCGTTTGATAATTTAAGTTTTTGTCTTGACGTACTGTTTGTACCCGTGACGGTATATTTTTGCTTTCCGCTGTCGTCAAGCACAACATATCTCGACGAAATATCCGACATATCACGTTTCAAAAACAGTTTCATAACAAACCCCCCATTATCAATTCATAATTCATAATTCATAATTATTTTTGCGGACGGTGAGTTTATGCGTTGGATTTTAGTTTGTTCTGACATTAAGTTGTTGCGTGAAACAATAACAATAACTACCGCTGCGGAAAAGGACTTCACGGTAACATAAAGTATAAACGCAAATCGGGTGCAGAGGCAGTCTGCGGCTCTGTTAATCAAAGAAAACTCTATCAATGGTTTGCCGGGGGATATGCGTTATTTTTGAAATATCCTGTGATGTTACGCTTTCGTAGCCGTCGAATGACGACATCTCGGCATAAAGCAACAGATATGCCGCAAAACAGTCAGCCTCACGTTCGTATTTTGAAACACAAAAACCTGTATTACAGCTGAGATTAACGGCGTTTGTGTCGCCGTGAAGTACAATGTGTCCCAGCTCGTGTGCAACCGTTACACGTCTTTCGTAGCCGTTAAGAGTTCTGTTTATAACAATAAATCTTTTTTCAAGCAGTTTTACCGTAAAGCCGTTCACGCTGTCGGGCAAATCCAAATCAAGAATTGTAATATCCATTTTTTCGCATATTTCATTAGGTTCAGCCGTTCTGTATAATGAAATTATTTCTTCTGTTTTTCTTTTTATTCTTTCCATCGGAGTACCTCCGCTCGCAATTCGTGTTCATACTTATTTTTACCATTAAGCTGGCTGCTCCGCGAAATTAGTGCTTTGTATAATTTCACGCAACAACTTATAATCCAAACAATAATTCCTCATTTATAACTCCACTCTCCACTCTCCTAACTGTTCTTGTGTTGTTGTTCGGCAATGGCGGCGGCAACTTTTTAAGTTAGGAGTTAGGAGTTAGGAGTGAGGAGTTATTGTATGGTCAGTCAGTAGTTGTTTCTCTTAACGTTTTTGTGATACTTGATAAAATTTTTTGTATTTCGACACAATCATTTAAAATTGAATCATACTCTGATTTTGTCAAATAATCAGTTTCAAATAACAAATCCAACCAGTAGATACTTTCAGAACATTCCTTAAAAGCAATATACATTTTTGATAAAAATTCTTTTTTGCTTATTGAGCAATTTGCTTCCGAAATATTTGCACCTATACTTGTGCCACTTCTCAATAACTGCTTTGATAATACATACTCTTTCTTTTCGGAATACAAATATTGATAAAGCCTTACAATTCTTATTGCGAACTTTTTACTTTTGCCATAAACAATACTATCCTGCATTTTAAAATCCCCTATTCTTACTTTCTGAATCCGAACAAAAACAACTCCTAACTCCTCACTCCTAACTCCTAACTGTTCTTGTGTTGTTGTTCGGCAATGGCGGCGGCAACTTTTATTGCGTCAACGATTTTTCGTCTGTCGTCATCATTGAGCGGTACACCGTCAAACATAAGTCCCTGTTGTGAAGAAAGCATTTGTGTAAATTCATCAATAACATCGGATACTTCCATTGAGAAAGTACGTCTGTCGGGCTTGTCGGATTTTCCGAGAAGAAAGTCGGAGGTCGTGTCAAAAATACTGCACAATTTCAGCATTGTTTCGCTGTCGGGTTCACGTCGTCCCTGTTCGTACATTCCGACAGCCGACGGTGAAATTCCGAGCTTTGATGCAAGTTCAGACTGCGTCATTCCTGCCCTTTTTCTGAGTTCTTTAATTTTTGTTGCAATACAGCTTTTCATTTGACTATCCCCTATATAATAATTTTCACAACAAGCTTATTTCAACGCATAAACCGACCGCCACACTATTTTATGATTACTTACGGCACGCTGCCGCACCCGAATCGCACTCAAAGTTATTGTTACCGTTAAGTTATTGTCTGCGAAATTAGTCATTGTTATCGCTTTACGCAACAGCTTAATGTTACAACAAACTGAAATTCAACGCACAAACTCACCGTCCGCACAAATAATTCCTGATTACTTACGATGCGGCGGAGGACTGACCTATATCACAAACAATAAACGCAATTTGACAGCGGAGGCACTCCGCCGGAAAAAGACTGCCCGTCAGCAATAACTTCAAACGCAATTATAAATTATGAATTATGAATTTTAAATTATGAATTATGAATTATAAATTGATAATATTATATCACCACGATATGTGTATTTCAAGTGTATTCTGTAAATATCGTCAGTATGATTAAAAAAATATATTATTTTTGTTAAATCGAACAAATTTTCGATTATGTATTGATTTTTGGGAAAATCGGATATATAATTGTAAATATAAGGGATAGTTTACAAATGTATTTGCGAGAATTTGAAAATTATCCTTATTATTTTTAAATATTCACTACACGGAACGTGTATAAAAGGAGTGTGTAAAATGACATACAGTGAATGGTCACAGGAATATCTCAGAAGTGCCGAAATGATAAAAGAAAAGATTTCAAAGCTTAAAGCGGAACTCGAAACTGCCCCGCTGTCAATGATTGCCCCAATAAATTCAAGAATATCAATACTTTACGGTATGTATCTCGACTGCAACAGCACCGCAAACATACTTGCCGCAAGAAAAGGAGTAATAGATTGAGAACACAAATTTACAGCCTTGGCGAAAGAGAACTTTCGGAAGCGTCGTTTGCGGCATTTCTTGACGACAACACTAAAAAAGACCCAAAATACGCAAGAATGAAGAAAATTATGAAAATCGCTCTGCAACAGGAGCTTACCGAACGTCAGCGTGAATGTATAACCTTGTATTACATCAAAAAGAAAAAAGTATGTGAAATAGCCGATATGCTTTCAATAAAGCCGACAACCGTATATAAACATCTCAGAACAGGTATGACGGCTCTCAAAAAAACCGCCGTATATCTGTAATGCTGATGAATATATAATAAAATACCGTCCATAATATCATTGACAGAATTTATTTTGGAGGCGGCAAGCTGCCGCACCCGAATTGCGTTCAAAGTTATTGACAACCGTCAGTAATTTTCCGCACCGTAAGTAAATTTATTTATTAATTAGAGATGAGCAAAATGAGATAGAAAAATAAATCTAATATGGAGCAAAAGCA
>JBJEOP010000121.1:0-6972 GCA_051880775.1 Acutalibacteraceae bacterium | reverse complement strand
TGCAATTACAACAATAACATACGGATAATGTTCCTTTGTTTTGCTGTTGTTTATGTTTTTGTATTCTTTATCGCTGACATTTTTATATGTATTCAGCTTTGAGTTAAGATAGACTGAAATGGATTTCATAAGCTCGTCCTCTTTGTTTTCGTCGGTCAGCTTAAAGCAGACAACCTCAGTACAGGATTCGGGTCGGCTTGATATATACATACTTGCGTCCTCAATAACGCCGTCGGGAATTTCGTAATATTTTGAAATATTATCGGCAGTTATTTCCGATAAGTTCTGATAATTCATTTTTGTTACAACAGATGAAGCAATATAGCTTGCGGATAAGTCTTTTTCCGTTTTATTCTTAACAGACAGCTTTGCTGATGATAAAGTCATCATACACAGTATCAATGCCGTTATTGCTATGATCAGAATGATTATTATTGACAGAAAGATATTTCGTTTTCTAATTTTATCCAATAAAACCACCTCTCAATATATATTATAATTATACAATTATATATATATTTTTGCAATTACAATATTGTAACCATAGAGGTCCGGTTTTAATGCAAAAATGTCCGTAACGGATTTCCGTCACGGACATTATTCATTAAAGTATAAACTTTATATCAGCATATAATCAGACCGCTGCAAACTAATTACGAATTAAACTTGCCTCTGTTGTTGTAGTTTCTTCTTGGTGCTGACGAGCGGTGAGGTGCAACATCGTTTTCGGGAGTAAGTCCCTCGACTTCAATCAAAGCCTCACGGCGTGAAAGATTAAGTCTGCCCTTGTCGTCTATGTCAAGAACCTTAACGATAATTATATCGTCAACATTAACAACATCTGTTACCTTTTCTGTACGCTTAACATCAAGCTGAGAAATATGACAAAGACCTTCTTTGCCGGGAGCTATTTCTACGAATGCACCGAAATCCATAAGTCTTGTAACTCTGCCCTTATAGATTGCACCGGGTTCAGGGTCACGGACAATGGTGTCAATGATTGTCATTGCACGGTTGCAGTTGTCAAGATCGGTACCGCTGACAAAAACGTGACCGTCTTCTTCAATGTCAACCTTAACGTCACATTCGGCACAGATTTTCTGAATAACCTTTCCGCCCGAACCGATAACCTCACGGATTTTATCAACAGGAATTGTTGTTGAAAGCATTTTCGGAGCGTATTTTGAAAGCTCTTTTCTTGGCTCGGGAATTGCTTTAAGCATAACCTCATCAATGATGTAGTCACGGGCTTTGTGTGTCTTGTAGAGTGCTTCCTTTACCATTTCGGGTGTAAGACCGCTGATTTTAAGATCCATCTGAATTGCCGTGATACCCTCGTGAGTACCTGCAACCTTAAAGTCCATATCGCCGAAGAAATCTTCGAGTCCCTGAATGTCAACCATTGTCATCCAGCGGTCGCCCTCAGTGATAAGTCCGCAGGAAATACCTGCAACAGGTGCTTTAATCGGAACACCTGCGTCCATCAGTGAAAGTGTTGAACCGCAGATTGAACCCTGTGACGTTGAACCGTTTGATGAAAGAATTTCTGAAACAAGACGAATTGTATAAGGAAATTCCTCGACTGACGGAATTACTGGAACCAATGCACGTTCAGCCAATGCACCGTGACCTATTTCACGTCTGCCGGGACCTCTTGACGGCTTTGTTTCGCCTACTGAGTATGACGGGAAGTTGTAGTGGTGAATGTATCTCTTTGATGTTGCGTCGTCAATTCCGTCAAGAACCTGCTGGTCGCTTACAGGACCGAGAGTTGTAACTGTAAGAACCTGAGTCTGACCTCTTGTAAAGAGTCCCGAACCGTGAACACGGGGGAGAACGCCTACTTCTGATGCAAGCGGACGCATCTGATCCATTTTTCTGCCGTCAACACGCTTCTGTTCGTCAAGCAGCCAGCGGCGAACGATGAATTTCTGTGTTTTATAAAGACAGTCGTCGATTTTTTCTGCCTGATCGGGATATATTTCGTCGAATTTCTCGTGAACTGCGTCATAGATAGGTTTAAGTCTTTCGTCACGAACCTTTTTGTCGTCTGTGTCAAGAGCAACTCTGATGTCGTCAATAGCAAAAGCCTTGATTGCTTCAAGCATTTCGGGGTCAGGCTCGTTGCTCGGATAAGAGAACTTCTCCTTGCCGATTTCTTTCTGAATACCCTTGATAAATTCAATGATAGTCTGGTTTGCGTTGTGACCTGCCATAATAGCGTTGTACATAACATCATCGGGAACAATGTCTGCACCTGCTTCAATCATTGCAATACGGCTGTCGGTTGACGCAACGGTGGTTGCCATTTTTGATTTTTCACGCTGTTCCTTGTTCGGGTTGATTACAAATTCGCCGTCAACCAGACCCACGGAAACTGCTGAGATAGGGCCGTTCCACGGAATGTCGGAAATGCTCAGTGCGATTGATGTACCGACCATTGCGGCAATTTCAGGCAGACAGTCGGGGTCATAAGCCATAACCGTACAAACGATAGAAACATCGTTTCTCATATCCTTCGGGAAAAGCGGACGTATAGGACGGTCAATAACTCTTGAAACGAGGATTGCCTTTTCTGACGGTCTGCCTTCTCTTTTACCGAATGAACCGGGGATTTTACCCATTGCGTACTGTTTTTCTTCATAGTCAACGGAAAGCGGGAAGAAGTCAACGCCCTCTCTCGGCTTTGGCGATGCGGTAACGGCAACGTGAACAACGGTTTCGCCGTATCTTACAAGGCAGGCACCGTTGGCAAGCTGTGTTATCTTGCCTGTTTCAACAACAAGCGGACGACCTGCAAAGTCAGTTTCAAATGTTCTGTAATTTTCAAACATTTTTTTACCTCCATAAAATGAATTTTGAGAGGTACTTTTCGGTTTAGCAATAAAACCAAAAAACAAACCTAAAATAAAAACGGCTGTTTCCTCGTTTCACTGCTAAAATCCGAAAGTACGGCTCATACATATTTTTGACAGCTCAAAACGAAGGATTCAAGCAAAAATTTTCGTTTTGTTCTGTAAAACTGAGTGATAATGAAAGGCAGTCTGTCAGATAACAGACTGCCCCGAAACAACAAATTACTTACGGATACCAAGTCTTGCAATGATAGAACGGTAACGCTCGATGTCAACTTTGACAAGGTAATTGAGAAGGCTTCTTCTCTGACCGATCATTTTGAAAAGACCACGTCTTGAATGATGGTCTTTGTTGTGTGTTTTGAGATGCTCGGTAAGGTCGTTGATTCTCTTTGTGAGAATAGCAATCTGAACCTCAGGAGAACCTGTGTCGCCCTCGTGAATGGCATACTCTTTGATAATTGCGTCTTTTTCTTCTTTAAGCATTGTTTTATCCACCTTTATAAAAATATTATTTACACCCAGACCGCAAAAAATACGGTACAATCTCAGACAATGGCTGTGGGTTCCCTTGCGGGCTTAATCCGAAAGCTGAGAACGGGCATCAACCGTTCTTGATTATAACACACATATTTCCACTTGTAAAGAGTTTTTTACGCAATAAACAGGGCAATCGTATGAAAAACAAGTATAAATCATCGCAGGTACGGCTTAATAAAAAGCGTTTGATATTTCTTGACATATAAGAAATAATGGCGTATAATCAAAAACAGACAAAGACGTCTTTAAGCGGTATTTATTGTATCGCTTGAAGGCGTTTTGTTTTTATAATTATGCATTATGCATTATGAATTGATTACAAGTTAAAATTTTGTTCTCCATTTTGAAAAAGGGACTTGTTTTTTACGGCAAGTTCCTTTTTTCATTACAATAAAATATCGAGATTTATTATTATATTGCTTTTTGTAAATATCCTATGATATAATATTTGTGAACAAAAGGAATGTGTGAATTATGAATTATGAATTATGAATTGTTTTAGGAGCTGGTAATATTGCAGAATTATCCGGAAAAGGCACAGGAAGTATTAACACAGGTAAACAAAGCAGTTATAGGCAAAGAAAATGAAATACGGGAAATAATGACGGCTTTTCTTGCAAACGGACATATACTTTTAGAGGATATTCCGGGTGTAGGCAAAACTACGCTTGCAGTAGCGTTTTCAAGGGCAATGGGACTTGACTGTAAAAGAGTTCAGTTTACGCCTGATGTAATGCCGTCAGACATCACAGGCTTTTCAATATACAGACGTGATAAAGAGAAATTTGTCTATCAGCAGGGAAGTGTATTCTGTAATCTTCTTCTTGCAGACGAAATAAACAGAACATCTCCGAAAACACAGTCGGCTTTGCTTGAAGTTATGGAAGAAAGAAAAGTGTCGGTTGAGGGTGTTACCCGTGATGTTCCGAACCCTTTTCTTGTTATCGCAACACAAAATCCGCTGGGAAGTGCAGGAACCCAGAAACTGCCTGAGGCACAGGTTGACAGATTTATGATAACAATGACGCTCGGCTATCCGAATTTTGAAAGCGAACTTTTTATAGCAAAATCTATCGGAAAAGAAAGACGAACCGATATTGTACAGCCGGTTTTAAATGCTGAAATGTTACTTGAAATGCAGAAAAGCATATTTGATGTTTTTGTTAAAGATGAAGTATATGAATATATCGTCAGTCTTGTAACCGCTACAAGAAATCACTTGTATATAAAACAGGGGGCAAGCCCGAGAGCGACTATTGCATTGGTGCAGATGTCAAAGGCGTCAGCGTGGCTGAAAGGACGAAATTTTGTTACACCAAATGATGTCAGAAATCAGTTTCCTTATGTTATTTCACACAGAATTGTACTTTCCACAAATGCGATAATGGAAAATACAAAGAAAACAGATATAATAAATGAAATTATACAGAAAACTCCAAAGCCGATAGGGGAACGCAAAATATGAAAAAGCTTACTTTTCTTGCCATTATGGCTGTAACACTGTATTTTGCGGGAATTTACCGTCAGAAGCCTATGCTGATTATGCTGGTAATGGAGATAATTCTTGTACTCATTATGATGATTTTACCGCATATTTTAAAAAGGAAGGTTAATGTCGGTTTTTTAAAGAAAAACAAATCAACGAAAAAAAATTCGGAGCTTATATGTCAGATTGATGTGAGCAATAACAATAAAATTCCGATAAACAAATTCGGAACACAAATATCTTTTCAATATAATGATAAAAAAAGCAAGGTCAGAAAATCACTTTACGGCTGTGCCGATACAGGAAACAACAATATAGTTGAATTTGGCTTTGTTGCACCTTATTGCGGAAATGTAAGTGTTAATATTAAAAAAATAAGAATTTACGATTATCTGTCAATCTTTTCGTGCCGTAAAAAAATAAATTCCGAAATGAATATAATGGTTTTTCCTCAGGAAAAGCCGCTGAATATAGAAGTATCTTATCAGGGACAGTATGAGGGTGATAATGCCGTAAGCTCATTCTTAAAGCAAAGTGAAGACGCTTATACCGATATAAAACAGCTTCGTGAATACCGTGACGGCGATTCAAACCGCTTTATTCACTGGAATTACAGTGCAAGAGCTGAAAGCCTGTGGGTAAAGGAATATGAACAGGAAACAGGTTCAAATTTCAGTATGTTTCTTGATACATCATATCCGAAAAAACCTGACTGTGCTGAGTATGACGCTTTTTATGAAACTGTATCTTCAATTATCCTCGGTCTTTTAAAAAACAATATTGTTGTAAATGCTTATTGGTTTGACAGAAAGATAAATAAAATAAGAAACAAAGAAATAAGGTATTCAAAACAATTAACGGAAATGCTTTCGGAACTTTACAAAAGCGAAACAGAATATTCCGATAATATACAGAAGCCTGAATGTCAGATGAAACTTAATATGAATCTTGAATGGTATTTTAATAATCGGATTATTTACAGATTTTCAAAGACAAATTTTGAAGATGAAATAATTTATAAAAATTTCATTCTTTAAAGGGCGTGATTAAAATAAAAAAAATAAGGATAATAACGAATACTAAAACAGACAGAAAAGAACAAAGAAAACCTGACTCCTCCGTTTCAGTGTTACTGTTTTTTCTTGCGGGAATATTCGGAGTTGTATTTTCGCTGCGTGCAATATCGGGTATAACATATTCCGAACCGACGGTTTTAATTGTATCGGTTGTATGCGGTGTTTTATTGTGGTATCTTTTTTTCAGAAATAAAAAATTTTTCGGATATTTTTCTGTCGGATTGCTGATTGTCGGTTTAATAACGGTGCTGTACGGTTTTAGCAGTCTGAGAAAACAGCTTATATGTGTTGCGGACGCTTTTTCGGGTATGAGTAATTCGTCTGTTTCCGTAACGCTTTTATATGCAATGTTTTCTGTTTTGGTTTTATATATAATGTTTGTTTCGGAGTTTGTACTGAGAAAACATATAATTATGTTTTTTCCGATACTTTTGCTGACGCTTTTCGGAACTCTTGTCGGAATAAATCTTGATATATATGCAATAGTGTTTCTTACTGTATTTCAAACGGCATTTTTAGCAATAAATATGACGGATTACCGTGCAGGCAAAAAAACGCTTACAGTAAAAAACGCTTTTTCGTCAGCAAGAAAAAGCGGAGTGTTAGTCTGTACAGTACTTTTAGTATCGTTGATTATTTCTCTGCCGCTTGTAGGTCTTAATGCGGACAAAATTTATAATCTGTCTGACAAGGCGGAGGAGTTTATTTATCAGAATTTACTGAATAAAAATATGTCTGGCTGGGAGGATACGTCAGCCGATTATGTAAACAGCGGAAAAATAAACCGTGGAAATGTATATACAACAGATGATTACAAGATAAATGTAACTCTTGACCGTAAGCCGACACAACAGCTTTATCTCAAAGGCTTTACAGGATATGACTACAACGACGGCGAATGGAGTATGGCAGATGACCGTGATATATATGATAATGTTGATACAATGCTTTTAAAATCTGCAATGTTTTGGGATTACGGCTATGATTTTTCTGAATATCCGAATAATATTGATTC
>JBJEOP010000120.1:0-7133 GCA_051880775.1 Acutalibacteraceae bacterium | reverse complement strand
ACACACTTGAAAATATGAAATTTTCAAAAGAAATTATAGACGACGTAAACGCAAAGGTTCTGTTCTCGACCACAAACTATCACGTGTTCAGAAGCGGTATTTTTGCATCTCAGGCAGGACTTGAAGCAGAGGGAACAGGCAGTAAGACAAAATGGTATTTCTGGCCTAATGCCTTTATCCGTGAGTTTGTCGGTCTGATAGTAAGCCAAAAGAAAAAAATCATTCCGCTTACACTTATTATTATTCTTATTGCAGTTGCCTCAGCGTTGGTTACATTTTAATATTTATAACAGTAAAAAAGTCAGATATTCCGTAAAAAGAATACCCGGCTTTTTTGAATTTATACTGTTTCTTTTTTTGAGCAATAGATGTTGAGGCTTTGCCCCAAACCCCACAAGGGCTGCTCGCCCTTGACCCCGGCAGGTGTAAGCGACACCTGCACCCGCAATTTTTATCCTCGACTTTAACGAGAAACAGTATTATGTATTGCTGAGCGTTGCCGTTGTCATTTCAGCCCATGAATATTGAAGCATATATTCGCCGTGATAAAGATTAACCGCAGAGGTTGTTCCGCACAGAAAATCAAAGTAATCACATTCAACGGCGTCAGCTTTAAGACTTATCGTGTTCCTGTTTTTGAGAATAATATCGTCTGCGTCAACACTTGCAAGGGTGTTTTTTAAGTCGTGTATAAGATTTCTGAGGTTACTCCGCTGAGAGATACTGTCGGGCTTGTTTTCCCAGAGTATAGCCGTAAGCTCTCCCATTGTACAGGAAGCTCCTTTTCTGTCGGTTAAATAGGCGAGTAATTCTTTGGTTTTGTTGCGGTTAAAATACAAAGGAACACCGTTTGAAAAGACCTCAAAATTCCCGAAACACTGTATTTGCAGCTTTTTCTTTGTGATGTGCTTTACGGGATAACGCAGATTTTCCATTGCGGATTTTACCTGTTGTACATCAACAGGTTTAAGAAGATAGTCGCTTGCATAAAGACGAAATGCGTCAAGAGAATACTCCGAATATCCCGTAACAAAAATTATATTTACTTTACCGTTTATGTCTTTCAGCTTTTTTGCAAGTTCAAGTCCCGTCATTCCACGCATTTTTATGTCCAGAAATGCAATGTCGCAGGGAACATCGGCGGCAAGCTCCATTGCCTCTGACGGCTTGCGAAAGCTGTAAATATTGGCGTCGGGAGCAGTTTCAGCGATTGCATTAACCAGAACCTCCAACGCCAGCTTTTCATCATCAACAGCAAGAATATTCAAATTCAGACCTCCTTAGGTATTTTAATAATTGCGGTTGTACCTTTTCCGACGGCACTGTTTATTGTCAGAGTACCGCCGCAGGAAAGTTCAAGACGGTTTCGCACATTTTCAATGCCGATATGAAATTCACCGTCGTTCATAATATTTTCAGTATCGAAACCCACACCGTTATCTGTAATTTCAATTTCAAAACAATCTTCAAGTTCTCTTGACGATATTTTTACGGTACCTCCGTTGTCGGAGTCGCCGAGTCCGTGCTTTACCGCATTTTCAACCAGCGGCTGAACCGTAAGTGCCGGAATAAGAAAATCGTTTGCCTGTATGTCATACACAATTTCCAGTTCATCTTCAAAACGCATTTTTTCGAGTGCAAGATAATTCTGAACGTGTTTAAGCTCATCGTCAAAGGAAATAGGCGTTTCACGTCGTATAGAATCAAGGTTTCCACGCAGATACTTTGAAAACTGACTGATTGCCTGTTTTGCAGCCTTTGGGTCTTTGTCGCACAGACAGTATATTGATGTCAGCGTGTTATAAAGAAAATGCGGCTGAATCTGGCTCAGCATAATTGACACCCTCATATCCGTATTTTCACGCTCTTTTTCGCAGTATTTTTCCGTCTGTTCGTTAAGAATATAAAAAAACATAATGAATGAGGCAATTATCAGAGAAAACATTATGACATTCAAGCCATAGGAAAACATCTGAATCAAAACACTGACAGCAGGCAGAACGATATATATTCCGAAAGCCATTTTTTCTTTTTTTGAAAGACAGGCACGGTTTAAAATAAGAATAACGGCATTTATAACCATTGCACCGATAACAAGAGCCTGAGAAATCCAGAAGCATTCTCCACGCTGATATGTGTTGCTGTCGTCAAAATAATAATACATATTTGTAAACTGAGAAATAATCAGAAGTACAAGCTGTAAAGCGTAATAAAAGCCTATGAATATGTACAGCTTTTTTATTTTACGGTTTATGTCAACGATGAATGTAAAATACAGCGTTGCACAAAGCGACAGCAGCTGTGCAAAAAAGAATTCACAGAAATTCGAGATACGCACCGCATAAAACCCGAACATACCCTCCATACCACGAAACATCAGCCCCAAAATATTTGACGCAAGATAAAACATCAGCGACAAAAATAATGCAATAAAATATCTGCTTGTGCTTTTTCCGATTTTTGCACCTATGCACACGGCGACAATTTCCGCTATGCAAAGAAAAATACCGCACAGTTCAAATGCAATATTTATCAGTTTAATTTCCTCGCTCATTTTAAAACTCCTTTTGCGATATGTAATAACCGTGTCTGACAATAATCGTCAAGCATAAATTTTTCCGATAATACCGCAATACATCTCTTTCTTTCAGAAAAATTACCGTGTATATTGTATTGCCTTACAGTTACAGTATAACATATATAATTTTGTCAAACAAGGAAGTTTTGCGATACAATAAATGGTAAAATTTTATATTTTAATATAATAATAAAAATTCAGTGCAATAAAAGTGCAACAAAAAAACCTGAAATTCCACACAGGGAATTTCAGGCTTTCAGAAGAGGGTTATAAGTCAATTTTTAATAAGCTTTTGAATTTCAAGTGCTTTTCCGAGGTCGCCGTCAATTTTCAGCTTTCCAACCGTAAAAGCGAATACAGGGTCCATTTTTCTATGTACTATTTTGAGAAAATCCTTTGAATCAACGGTAAATATAACGTCACGGTCATAATATTCATAAGGTTCAACATTAAGAGTGCCGTCGTTGAGTTCGGCATAAAACGCACCGCTGCCGTCACCAAGCAAATTAACCTGAAGTGCAAGATGACCCTGATAGTCGCTTACATCTGCCTGCATAAAAACGTTGCGTACTTCGTCGAATACTTCCTGAAATGTCATAGTGAAAAAACTCCTTTAATATTACTAAAATAATGAATTATATATCTTAATTTTTGTACCGAAAATACAAAAATTAAATTCAATACAGACATAATATATCAAAACAAACTAAAAATCAATAGGAAAAATAAATTTTTTGTATATATTTAAATTTATTCATCTCAAAGCAGTTTTATGAGGAGTTAGGAATGAGGAATGATAACAATAAATAACGCTGCGGAAAAGGACTTAACGGTAATAATTACTTTGAACGCAAATTGACAGCGGAGGCACTCCGCTGCAAAAAAACGCCCTCTGTCTTTTAAGGGACAGAGGGCGTCGGTATAAATTCAATTATTTGCGTTTGATTTTGCCTGAGGCAGTCTTTTCAAATTCGTTTTCACGGATTTTTACAACAGCTATACGCTTGTAAAGCGGAAGTTCACGGTTTACTTCGTCAACCTTTGCATTTACTGCGGCATTAACATCGGCAATATTTGCTTTTGCGATAAATTCACTGTTCGGATAAATCTCACAGGTTATCTGGTTGTTTTCAGAATATACCATAAGTTCCTTTGCGACATACCAGCCGTTGAATTTGTTTTCAAGCTCTTCGGGAGATACGTTTTCGCCGTTTGCAAGAATGATAAGGTTCTTTTTTCTGCCGGTAATAAAGATGAAACCGTCCTCATCAATGTAACCGAGGTCGCCTGTTCTGAGCCAGCCGTCAACAATGGTTTCAGCGGTGTTCTTTTCGTCCTTGTAATATCCGAGCATCATACTCTTGCCTCTTACAAGAATTTCGCCGTCCTCAATTTTGGCTTCTGCTCCGGGAACGACAAAGCCTACCGAACCTCTTTTTGAACAGCCGTGTATATTTACACTGATACGAGGGGAGAATTCAGACATTCCGTAGCCCTGTAAAACTTCTATACCGAATTCAGCCATACCGTCAGTCAGCTTCGGGTTAAGATAAGCACCGCCGCTGTATATTCTTCTGAGGTTTTCGCCGAATACGGACTGTCCGATTATGTTTTTAGGAACATTCGGATTTGCTTTTGAAGCCTCGTTGAGCTTGAAAAGCAAGGTTTCTATTATCATAGGAACAAGCAGGATTATATGCGGCTTGAATACTGCAATATTTTTAGCAAGACGCATTATCGAGTCATTAAAGCAAACAACCGAACCGAGATAAAGTCCGACCAGTATATCGCAGGTAAAGCAATATACATGGTGTATCGGAAGAACAGAAAGTACGGTTGAATTTTGCTGTTCGCCCATTTCAACACAGGTTGTGTTATCGATAAGAGATGTGTGGCTGAGCATTACACCCTTGCTTTTGCCTGTTGTGCCTGATGTAAAGAGAATTGTACACATTTTATCGTTGTCAATTTCAACATCAAAAGCACCCTGATTTTCGTCAATGATTTTTTGGAAAGAGAGTATATTGCCCTCGTCAGTTTCCTTGTTCATTCCGATAAAGTATTTTATGTCAGGACAGCTGTTGATTATAGCGTCAATTCTGTCGGACAGAACATCGTCAAAAACCAGAGTTTCAACGTCGGCACGGTTGAGAAGCTCGGAAATTTCGCCTGCGGGCAGCTCCTTGTCAATCGGAACAATTACACTGTTGCTGTTGACCGTACCGAAATATGTAACAACCCATTCATAGCTGCTCATACCTATTACGGCAACGTGTTTTCCGAGAAGATCCTTTGCTTTAAGGAAGTTAGAAAATGCCTGTGAATCCGCTTTAAGATCAACAAAGCTCTTTGAAACGATTTCTTTGTTGCGTTTGAACTTGTAAGCGTCCATTGTACCGTAATTTTCAGCGGCAGAGTTTACCAGTTCTTTGAGGTTCGGGTATCTTTTCATAGGTTTAATCAGTTTTTTATCCATATTTGCACCTCACTTGCTGAGTGACTCAATATACTTTATAGCCTGTCCTACTGTTTTAAGGTTCATAACATCACGCTCATTGACTTCAATGTCAAATTCGTCCTCAACTTCGCCGAGAAAGCTCATAAAATCGTATGAATTAAAGCCAAGGTCGTTGATGAACTCCGAATTTTCGGTGATTTCATCGGCATTAACGCTGACATAGTTTGTAATAATCGGTTTAAGTCTTTCTAACATAATTTTAATCTCCTCTCAAATCAAACACCTTCAATTATTGCACCGACTTTTTTGTTCGGTGAAGCAATACCCTGGAATATTATCTTTGAAAGATAATAATACAGCATTTCAAGGCTGTTGTGGTCATATTTACACTTTTTGTATTCAAAGCTGAAATCCATACCGTTGTCAATCGGGCGGTGTGATACCGTGAGATAAAGTGCCTGTGCTGCAACGCCGTTTGAATACCAGTTGGATTTATATTTAAGATCTGCCGGAATTTCCTCAGAACGCATTGAAAGTGGCTGATATGTCAGCGAAAGTCCCTCATAGCTCTGACCGTTAAGGTGATAATACTGTGAACGGCTTGTCATAAATTCAATAGGGTTAAAGTTTGCGTGGCGGAAGTTTGCCATCTGATTTTCCTGAATTTTGCGGCAGCCTTCAAGGAATGTGTCATCAAGGTCAACAACTGTTCTGCAAGGGAAGAAGTGAACTCTTGTACCGCCTGAGAACTTTTCCGAAATGGTTGCACGGCGTGAAACGGTTGACTGAATTGAAATATCCGATTCATTTCTGTTTGCCTTTTGCAGATATGTTCTGAGTGCCATCATAAGCAGACACACAACAGGAACATTGTTTTCTTTACAAAATCTGAGAATTGACTCGGTCGGTGCAGGTTCAAGGTGGAATGTCGCAATTCCTGCCTCCATACTGTTGTTGGCGTTTGCAGCGGCACGGAGCTTGAAGTTATTTGACGCAAAACGCTGCTCATCAAGAAGTCTTGTTCCCATTATATCAGTAAACATCGGTTCTGAGCTTTCGATTACCTCAGTCCAGTATTTTCTGTCACGCTGTAATGCCTTGGAGTTATTCTCGTAAGCAAGGTCTTTTTCAAGCTGTGCTATGTATGACTTTGCAGGGTTTGTGTACTTGTAGTCATACTTCTTGTGGCTGTATATCATCATTATGTCACTGAGGAAAACGATAAGAGCCTGTGCGTCCATTGTCATATGGTCAACGCAGAAATAAACTCCCTGAAAACCGTCAGGCATAGCAATAATCATAATTTTGTTCATCGGTGAATCCTGACGCTCAAAAGGAACTTCTGTCCACTTTCTCATTTCACTTTCAGCGTCCTCATACTTCCAGTGACGGAACTCAAAATACGGAATGTAGCGTGCTTCCTTTTCGGCAATGTATTGCATTACCTCGCCGTCCTCATTTTCGTGAAAACGAATCCTTGAACACTCAAAATGATCGTAAGCCTCATAAATGCTTTCTCTGAGTACATCAACATCAACATCAATCTCAATCGTAAGACTGACACCGATATTAAGTACCTGCTTATACGGGCAATACTTCACCGTAAAATAATGCATTTTCTGTGCATAAGTCAGCGGATACATTTTTGTATTCTGTTCCATAAATTGTTTTCTCCTCTCATATTATATAAAAGATTATATTAACCCTATAAATAATAGGGGACGGACACCAAATCAGTCGCTGCCGTATTTTTCAAAAAGCTGTTTTGCGGCGGTTTCATAAGCCTGTGTTCCGACATAGTATGATTCTGCGTGGTCGGCACCTTTTACAATAAGAAGTTTTTTGTCTGACTTGCAGGAATTATAATTCTGCTCGCTCATATATGTAGGAACAAAGTCGTCCTTGTCACCGTGAATAAACAAAATCGGGATTTTTGTTTTCTGAACCTCGTCAAGAGTGCAGACATCATTATATCCGTAGCCGGCAAATTTCTTTGTCCACAATTCCGTAAGATTCATAAGCGGGAATTTCGGGAGATGATAGTCCCTTTTAAGAATATGTGAAAATACATTAAATGCACTTGTAAAGCCGCAGTCG
>JBJEOP010000119.1:0-7161 GCA_051880775.1 Acutalibacteraceae bacterium | reverse complement strand
CCCTGCAAAACCTTTGTGTTTATCACGCTTTTTTAGTTTTGCTCAGGGCTAAATTTTAACGATAAAGGAGGGAGCTTATATGAAAAAGGATATAATTTATGTTCGTTCTACTCTCGGCAAAAAAAGAAAATCTAAAAATAAAAGAAATAAAAACTCAATTATCACCGCTGAAAGAAATATGATACGCAGTGAAAGCACGGGAAAGCTGAAAGCGGCAATGATAATTCTTTCTGTAATAATGATTTTGATAATTCTTGCTGCACTGTTCTTTGGAATACGGGAAATCGCAAAAATGTCGGCACTCTATAACAAAGAATCCTCCCGTGAAGCCTCCGAATCCAAAGAGGTCTTTTCAGCTGATGACATCAATAATTCCGAAAAGCTGATGACCGTCGTTTCCTCGGACAGTCCGCTGAATTCTGAATACAAAACAGACCTCGTTCAGTACGAAAATATAAAAATTGACCGACTTGCACTAAACGGACTTACTCAGCTTATGAAAGACGCTAAAAAAGAAAAGCTTTCACTCACCTTAACAAGCGGATATGTTTCCGCAGAAAAACAGGACAAGCTTTATCAAACGCAAGTAAACCGTCTTATGACAGTTGAAAATTACAGTCAGGCACGTGCCGAAACTCAGGCGGAAAAAACCTTCCCGAAAGGAAATTGTGCTGACGAACAGACAGGTCTTTCCGTAAAATTTTCAACAGGCGACGGTAAAAATTTTGAAAACAGCAAAGCGTACATATGGCTTATAAAAAACGCAATGAAATACGGCTTTGTATTGCGTTATCCCGAAAACAAAGAGGACGAAACCGGTATGACGGCAAATCCGTCGCTTTTCAGATATGTCGGAGTTGAAAATGCCACAAAAATGCGTACACTCAATATGTGCCTTGACGAATACGCCGCTTATCTCAACGCAAGAAATTATTGATTTTTGATTTATACATTTCCACAATTTTTTATTTTTTGACAAATTGCAATTATTTTTGAGTGCGTCGGTATAAATTCCGCAAAAATACAGACACTAAAAGCGTAAAAAAATGTATTTTAAAGGGGATTTTATATATGAAAGCAACAGGAATAGTAAGACGAATTGATGACCTCGGCAGAGTGGTTATACCAAAGGAGATAAGACGAACTCTGCGAATACGGGAGGGCGACCCTCTCGAAATATATACTGACACGGACGGTGAAGTAATATTCAAAAAATATTCTCCTGTCGGCGAGCTTTCGAGCTTTGCGTCACAGTATGCGGAAGTTCTTGCAAAAATATCGGGATTTCCGATACTGATAAGTGACCGTGACCATATCGTTGCCGTTGCAGGAGTTTCAAAAAAGGAATATCTTGAACGCCGTGTAACCTCCGTACTTGAAGACCTTATTGAAAACCGACAGAGTTTTTTTGCTTCGTCTGATTCAACCGAAAGGGTTCAGCCCGTTGAAGGCATTGAACGAAATGCGTCAATAATTTATCCGATAATTTCCGCAGGTGATGTCACAGGCTCGGTAATTATGCTTTACAACGAACAGTCAACACCTCCCACCGAAACCGAAAACAAGCTTATGCAGACAGCAGCAGCATTTCTCGGCAGACAAATGGAAGAGTAATTTTTAAGGCACCGTTGCTTTTCATCGGTGCCTTATATTGTTTAATTTCATATATTTTTATAGGTACAGGTGATAATATGACTAAATCCTTGTGGGAGGACAGCTGCAAACTTCCGAAATTCAAATCTCTTGAAAATGACGCAAGCACCGATGTTCTGATAGTCGGCGGAGGTATGGCAGGGATACTATGTGCTTATTTTCTCGAAAAAAAGGGTATTCCTTATCTTTTATGTGAGGGAAACACCGTTGCAGGCGGTACAACATCAAAAACAACCGCCGTTCTCTCGGCTCAGCACGATACATTTTACAGCGACCTTATAAAAAAATTCGGTCAGCAAAAGGCTTTCGGCTATCTTGCCGCAAATCTTGACGCACTGAACGAATACCGAAATATATGCGGCACAATCGACTGCGATTTTGAAGAAAAGCCGTCATATTTTTATTCTTTTTCGGACGCCGACAGGGAAATTATGCAAAACGAGGTTAAGTGTCTTAAAATGCTCGGATTTAATGCGGAGCTTTTAAGTGAAATTCCTCTGCCTGTAAATATTGCCTCGGCGATAAAATTTCCGTTTCAGGCACAATTTCACCCGTTGAAGTTTGTTGCAGGAATATGCGAAAATATGAATATCCGTGAGCATACCCGTATCACAAAAATAAAAAATAATACCGCATATACGGATAAATACAAGATCAACGCCGATAAGATTATTGTTACATCTCATTTTCCGATTATCAATACACACGGAATGTATTTTTTAAAGCTGTATCAAAAGCGTTCTTATGTCATTGCCTTTGAAAACGCCGCACAGTATGACGGAACATTCGTTGAAAACAGCGAGGGCGGATTGTATTTTCGCAATTATAAAAATCTGCTGATTATCGGAGGAGGCGATCACCGAACGGGAAAAGGCGGCTGTAACTATGGTAAAATAAGAGATTTCGCCCGCAGGCATTATCCTGATGCAAAAGAAAAATATATATGGGCAACGCAGGATTGTATGAGCCTTGACGGTGTTCCCTATATAGGAAGATACAGCAACGGTCTTGAAGATGTCTATACTGCGTCAGGCTTTAACGAATGGGGTATGACTTCATCAATGGCAGGTGCAAAAATCATTACGGATACAATAAGCGGAACAGTCAGCGAATACGCAGATGTATTTCACCCCTCACGCAGTATGCTTTCAAAACAGCTTTTTGCTAATATCGGGGTAACACTTACAGATTTCATAATTCCGACAACAAAACGCTGCCCACATCTTGGCTGTGCATTAAAGCATAATAAATCCGAACACTCGTGGGACTGCGTCTGCCACGGCTCACGCTTTGAGGAAAACGGAAATATAATTGACAATCCTGCAACAAAAAATTTCAAAATCTGAACTATAAAAATTCCCCTGATGCAATTTGTTTACATCAGGGGAATTTTGTATGTTGTCCGTATTTAACGGTTCATATTTTATCTTTTCTTTTTTGATTTGGTTTTTGTCTTTTGAGTTTTGGCATTTTTGCCTGACGGTTCGGATTTTGTATTATCCTTTTTGAGTTCGGCAATATTCTTTTCGTCAGCTTTAACATTGGAAATCTGTGAGCTTATTGTAACATCGCTCTCAACATTGAAAACATAATCCTTGCCCGGAAGAACGGCATTGAGGATAATTCCTACCAATGCACCTACTGCAAGACCTGTAAGGCTGATTGTAATTCCGCCTATGCTGAAACTGATAGCACCTGCCGGACTGTAGCTTATACCTATTGCAAGAACAAGAATAAGTGCTGCAATTATTACATTACGGCTCTTTGTGAAGTCAACTTTATTTTCGATAAGGTTGCGTACACCGACTGCCGAAATCATACCGTAAAGTACAAGCGAAACGCCGCCTATTGTTGCCGCAGGCATTGAGCTTATTACGCAGGCAAATTTAGGCGAGAATGAAACGAGAATTGCAAAATATGCGGCAAGTCTTATAACACGGGGGTCAAACACCTTTGTGATTGAAAGAACACCTGTGTTTTCTCCGTAGGTTGTATTTGACGGAGCACCGAAAAGTGACGCAAGCAATGTTGCCGCACCGTCACCGCAGAGTGTTCTGTGAAGTCCCGGGTCAGAAAGATAGTTTTTGCCGACAGTTGAAGAAATTGCACACATATCGCCTATATGCTCAACCATTGTTGCAAGTGCAATAGGCATAATCGTGATAATTGAATTTACGATAAGGTTATTGTCAGGGTTTGAAAAAATTGAAAATACCGTATCCTCGTATGAAACAGGAAGTCCTACCCAAGGTGCGTTGTTTACGGCTGTAAAATCAACGCCGCCCATACAAACCGCAACGATGTACGAGCCGATGACACCGAGAATAATAGGAATAATTTTTATCATTCCTTTGCCCCATATATTGCATACTACAATAATAAGTATCGCAACAAGGGCAACAAGCCAGTTTGTGGAGCAGTTATTAACTGCCGATGACGAAAGAGTTAAGCCGATAGCGATGATAATAGGTCCCGTTACAACAGGCGGAAAGAATTTCATTACCTTCTGTACGCCGAACAGCTTTATAAAGCCGGCAAGAATAAAATACAGAAGTGCCGCACACGCAACGCCAAGACATGCATACGGAAGAAGCTCTTTTTCTTTGTTTGGTGCGATAGCCGCATAGCCGGCTATGAACGCAAAGGACGAGCCGAGAAATGCCGGAACCTTACCCTTTGAAAGCAAATGGAAAAGCAGTGTTCCCAGTCCTGCAAAAAGCAGTGTTGCCGAAACGCTGAGTCCCGTAAGTGCCGGTACAAGTACCGTTGCTCCGAACATCGCAAACATATGCTGTACACCGAGTACAAGCATTTTTGGAGTTCCGAGTTTTCGGGCGTCATAAATTGCCTCTGATGTTTGATTTTCCTTAGCCATAAAAATCCCCCAATATTTAATTTTTGCATATAAAATACATTGTTTTTATTATACATTAGATAAAGCGTTAATGCAATTTTTTACGGCAAATTTTTATCTTATGATACAGTATTTTTCAGGAAAATCGGAATAAATTTTCTTTAAAGAACTATAATAGAAACCGTTTCGTTTTAAAACTCAAACTGCCAGCGGCAAGCATACGACAGAAATACTCCGTATCAGTCCGTATCAATCTTAATCTTCTGATAAAACGGCGAGGATTTACCGACAGCCTTTTTGCCGAAAGAAGTATCGTATTTTATAAAATCAACCGAGAAATTCTCCGCATAAGCCTCCGCCGACTTTTTAATGCCGCTGAAATCCGTTTCGCCGCTGTCGTCACAGTCAACGATAATCAGGTATCCGGTAGTACCGTTTCGGCGTATCCCCTTTATATATGCAGCTTTTATGCTTTCGTTCCGGTCAAAGTAATCCCTTAAAACCTCTGCCATATCACTTGGAATTATATCAAGGTTAAATATGGTTACATTATCTCCTCTGTTTTCTGACGAATTTGCTGCGGTGGTGTTGATTATGTCGGCAGATTTTTTGTCTATGAGCATATTAAAGCCGAACGGATTTATCACTATTATGTTTCCGTCAGAACAGAACTTACGAATATCACTGAAATTCACGGTACTTGCACGGTACTTGTCTTCCCTGTCAAATTTTTTCAGCTCATTCCAATCGGTAAAAACAGGAATAATGCTTTTACCGTCGTCTGTACTCTTGATTTTCGGAATAACCGCAACAGGCTTTCCGTCGGTACCTACCTCGTGAATCGTACCCTTTTCGTTTTTAACGAGAACAGGCAAAAGATACTTTCCGTTATATATTTCAACAAGCATATTATACTCCATATCGCTTGTAGCACGTTTTACGGCATAGCTCTGAAAGAAACGGTCTGCCGCACATACAAGCGACGGATTCATCAGCGGACGCTTTTCTTCGGGCATATCCGAAAAATCAGGCTTTTCCGCAATATCCGACAATTCAGCTATAAGAAATGTCTGACCGTTGTCAACAATAACGGTTTCAAAGCCGCTTCTGTAAAAATCCCCGAACAAAGCCGAACGGAATTTCGAGTCATTTTCAACACCCGAAATTTTTATATACTTTTGAAGAAGATAATCCTGAAAAGCGTCGAAATATTCTTTTTCAGAAAAAATAAATGCTGTCGGCTGTCCGTCAACATAGTCAACATAATAGTTTTTTGTTGCAGGCGAATAGGCAATCCACAATGTTTTCTCTGTTCTGATAGCTTCAAGAATATCGGAATAGACTTTTTTGTCCTTTTTTTCGTTATACTTCTGTATAAGCTGTTGTATATTACTCATAAATTCCTCCTGTATATTTTCGACAATTTATAATACTTTTATTATATATTTACAGTGGATTTATGTCAATCTGTACGCAAAAAATAAATGCCTTTACCGAGTAATTGTAAAGACATTTTCTGTTCAAAGCAATCTATGATTGGAAATATTATACTGTTGTCAATCAGGGTGTTCTTCTTTTAATTTCTTTTTAAATTCTTCCCATTCTGCATCAGGTTCCTCTGCGGTTTTGCCTTCGCAAGCCTTCATCACTTTTTCCATATCTGCATCTTTCTCTTTATAAACAATATCAATATCCATTATTTCACCTTTCTGTATCAGGATTGATTTTTTGAAGTAAAATCGGATAATTTCTTGCACCGTTCAGTACACGATAAAAAACGACTTTATGTTCATTTTCAAAAACACGGTAAAACATCAGATATTTTTCCACTATGACCATACGATAACCTGATTTTGCCGGCTTATCATCAGGAACCGTTACGCCTGAATAAGGAAAAGTCGCGATACGGGCAACAGCTTTGTTCATTTTATCCTTTATTCTGACAGCTCCGTTTTTACTGCCTGCCATAATAAATGATGAGATAATCTCTGTCATATCGTGAAGTGCGGCAGAAAGAAATTCAACCCGATAGTCATTCAGCTCCATTTATGAGTTCCTCCAACTGCTGATTTACTTCTTCAAGGGAATATGTTTTTGTTCCGCTGACACGCTGTGCTTCGGCTTCAAGAAGTTTTTCACGCAGATCAAGCATTTCTTCACGATATGAATATGTTTCCATACTCATAACAACAAGGTCGCCCTCTCCGTTTTTTGTGAGGAAAACGGGTTGTTTCTGATTTTTGCAGAAAGCGGATATATCATTATATTCATTTCTCAGACAGGTTGACGGTTTTATCATCATATATATCACTCCCGACAAATTATTCTATACATATTATATCATTATTTTATTCAAGCGTCAATGAAATATCCGAAAATGAAAAAACAAAATATAATTTGTTTTCTTATAGCGGTTGAATATCTTTCAGAATTTGGTATAATAAAAAGATACCAGGCGTTTTGCGTACTGCATTACAGCCGTATAATCAATAATCACATCATCTGAAAGGGTGGCTTAACTTATGGCATCTGATAAAGTAAGAACAAGATTTGCACCGAGTCCGACAGGATTTATGCACGTCGGCAATCTCCGCACGGCACTGTATGAATACCTTATCGCAAAATCTCTCGGCGGTACTTTCGTACTCCGAATT
>JBJEOP010000118.1:0-7225 GCA_051880775.1 Acutalibacteraceae bacterium | reverse complement strand
TTCAATACCGAAACATTATGCGGCTCGAAAGGTTTTTCCGAGTAGGTAACAGGGAATCCGGTCAGAATCCGGAACAACCGTCATTACTGTGTTTGGTGCAGTTCACCATAAGTCAGAATACTTCCGCATAATGAGGTATCGCATCTTGGACGAAGAAGAAGTGCAGCCGATTTTCAGCAGAAATATATATCTGTATCGAAAAACTGTGCTTTATTTTCAAGTTGTTTTCGGTATGGGTTTGTTATTGTTGTGAAAATCAGTTGTGCTTTCTTTGTTGATTTACAGAGAAAGCATTTTTTATGTTTACGGACGGTGAATTTGTATGGACAAGGACGAAAAAAGGCAAACCGCACTCAATCTTCTTAAAGATAAAGCAAAAGAACTTAATCGTCTGCCGAAACGCAGTGATTTTGACAGCAAAACCGTATGCTTTATCAAGCAAAAATTAGGTGCATGGCCTCGTGCCCTTGAACTTGCAGGTCTTAAAGAACCTACAAAAATCAGCAGCAAAGAAAAAAGCCGTTTAAAGCGTGAACGCCGCAAAAAAGCCATTAAAGCCGCTAAACGCAATAATGCTTCTGTTGATTCCGAAAACTGATATTTGCTTTTCTGTAAAAATATATTATTGGAGGAATTACATTGAAAAAAGCGAAAAAATATCTTTCGGTTATAACGGTGCTGTCGTTGATAATATCAATGATGCCGCTGTGCGTATCCGCAAAGGACGATGACGGACAGGTTAGAATTGTTGTACAGAATAACACATATTCCGTTTCTGACGGTGCGAAGTGGGACGGAACACTTATTGACAAGTGGGTTGATATTGACAGCGATTCGTCAATTTTGACAGCATTTGCACAGGCAATTTCCGACAGCGGTTACACTCAGACAGGTGCAGAAGTTGGCTATATAACCGAGATAGGCGGACTTTCAGCTAATGATAACGGTTATATGAGCGGTTGGATGGCAACACTTGATGACTGGATAACAGATGAGGGACTTTCAGCATATACCGTTTCTTCGGGAAAACTCGAAAACGGTGACGAAATATGTTTTCAATACAGCTGCGACTGGGGTGCCGATATAGGCTATTCGTGGTCAGATACAAGTACAAGACTGAAATCAATCTCTTTAAGTGAAGGCACTCTTGAACCTGAATTTAACGCTGATACCACAGAATATACACTTAAACTTCCGTCTGATACAGACAGTGTAACAGTAACACCAACAGCCGAAAATAAAGCATACCGTACAAAAATCTATAAAAACAGCTACACACCCGAAACCAACGGCACCGATATAAAACGCAGCAGTGAAATTACATTGTCAGATGAAGATGTAATTTATATCGGAGTAGGCAACAGCTTATGGCAATATACGCCTGACGGTGTGACAGAAACTGTATATAAAATCACGGTTAATTCGGTTGCTCCACAGCCGACAGATGAAGACAGGGCAAAGGCAGCCGAAACCGAAAAACTCATAAACTCGATCGGCACGGTTACAGTAAACAGCAAAAGCGAAATTACCGCCGCAAGAAATTCATACGATAATCTTACCGCCTTACAGAAGTCACTTGTATCAAATTATGATGTCTTGCTTTCAGCGGAAAAATCATATTCGGCAATAGAAAAAACGCAGGTTGACTTTAACGAGATGTTCACCAAAACAACACAAAAAATTCTCAGTGCTGATATTTCAGAAATTGCAGTGGCAGGCAACGAATGGAGAATTTTGTCCCTTGCAAGAGGCGAACAAATCACAGATGAAATCCGCAATGCCTATATTAAAAGTGCAGAAAACTATGTAAAATCCATAGGCAGCTCAAAACTCAGCAACACAAAATCAACCGATAACTCACGCTTTATAATTGCACTTACTGCACTTGGCTGTGATATCACAAATATCGGCGGATACAATCTTCTTGAACCGTATTCCGATTATGAATATATAAGCGGACAGGGAGTAAACGGTGTAGTTTATGCACTCATAGCACTTGATACGAAAAATTATGAAATTCCTGTATCTTCTGATACCGCAAATCAGACTACCCGTGAAAAGCTTATAAGCTCAATAATATCCTCACAGCTTTCAGACGGCGGCTGGACTTTTTACGGTGATGTTTCGGATTCCGATATGACAGCAATGGCATTACAGGCTCTTGCACCTTACTATAATTCCGACAGCAAGGTCAAAGCAAGCATTGATAAGGCACTGGCTTTTCTCTCATCAAATCAGCAGGATAACGGTTCTTTTGTATCATACGGTTCACAGGACTGCGAAAGCAACGCTCAGGTAATCACGGCACTTACGGCACTCGGCATTGATATTTCGTCAGATACACGCTTTATCAAAAACGGCAATACAGCCCTTGACGGACTAAAACTTTTCTACACTGACGGAACATTCAGCCATTTACAAAACGGCACGGAAAACGGAGTATCAACGCATCAGGCATATTATGCACTTGTTTCATATTACCGCTATTCACAGGGAAAAACATCACTTTATGATATGAGTGATGTTGAGATTATACATGTTTCCGATGAAAGTTCAGATGTACAGAACAGTACCGAAAACCCGATAAATTCAGAAGACAGCACACCGACATCTCAGCAAAATTCACATACTGAAAGTCAGGATAATTCAACCGTAAATACAGGCGACACATTCGCTGTACTTCCGATAATTTTTGTTATGCTTTTTGCAGGAACAGCCGTAACAATAATAACAAAGAAAAAATCAACTGACAGATAATAAAGTATAAACCAAAAATAAAGGCTGTTCTGTAAAAGTATCAGGACAGCCTTTGTTAAACTGAAAGGGTGTTTGTATATGCAAAACCTGTTCAAAAAACATAAGACAAAAATACTTATCATTCTTGCGGCGGTTGCTGTGCTTACGGCAGCGTTTTTTATCGGTGAAAATCCCGATAAATCGTTACAGGTGGAAACCAAAGCTTCCTACGCAAATTCAGCGGTTGCAGATGTTTCAAACAACAAAAATACCGATATATCCGAGAAAAGCACCATATCATCACAGGATAAATCAGAAGAAAATTCATCAGATAATTCTAATAGTACAAGCGAAAATAAAAGTCAAAATTTATCAGACAATACATCAGACATATCAAATATCAAAACAGAGAGTACAGCGGTTGTAGCTGAAAACAGTAAGCCAACATCATCACAGCCGCCGACAGAAAAAAACACCTGTACAATTTCCATTTCCTGTGCGACAATCTTAGATAATATAGACAGGTTAAAAAATTCAAAAAAATCTCTTGTTCCGTCTGACGGCCGGATTTTAAAGGAAACAACAGTAACATTTAAAAACGGCGATACTGTGTTTGATGTTCTTAAACAAACCTGTACAGACAGAAAAATTCATCTTGAATTTACAATAGCCCCACTGTATAACTCTGTTTATATAGAGGGCATAAATAATATTTATGAATTTGACTGCGGCAGTGCGTCGGGCTGGATGTACAGAGTAAACGGAACATACAACAGCTATTCGTGTTCCGAAATCAAAGTTAAAAACGGCGACAAAATACAGTGGCTTTATACCTGTGATATGGGTAAAGACACAGGCGGCTACTTTGAAGGATAGAAAAGAGTGAGGATTTTGCAGAAAGATAAAAATATTCAGTACAATTCATATTTTAACGATACTTTTTCAGAATATCACCCGACGGTAATATTCACTTATTTTGCATTGGTATTGTTGTTTTCAATGTTTGTAATGAATCCTGTATTTCTGGCAATATCATTTTTTACTGCATTGTCTTATGCACTTTATCTCGGCAGAATAAAAACTCTTAAAATGCTTTTAAAAGTAATTCTTCCAATGTTTTTGCTGATAGCAATAATAAATCCTCTTTTCAGTCATGGCGGAGTAACAATTCTTGCATACTTGCCTGACGGAAATCCGTTTACACTCGAATCTGTAATATACGGCACAGCGGCGGCTTTTCTTATGTCATCGGTAATACTGTGGTTTTCGTGCGTTAATAAAATAATGACATCAGACAAAATAATTTTTCTTTTCGGCAGAATTGTACCTACGCTTAGTCTTTTAATATCAATGATACTGCGTTTTATTCCGAAATTCAAAGCACAGCTGAAACAGGTTCGTGCATCTCAGCACTGCATAGGACGGGACATAACCGACAGTTCGATTTTCAGACGAATAAAAAACGCCGTCAGAATTATATCCGTAATGATATTGTGGTCAATGGAAAATTCCGTTGAAACAGCCGACTCAATGAAAAACCGTGGCTACGGACTTCCGCACAGAACATCATTTGCGATTTACCGTTTTGAAAAGCGTGACGCAGTATTTATTCTGTTTTTGCTTTTTTGCGGTGTGTATGTTTTCGTCGGAGCGGTCGGCGGATATGTCGATTATGATTATTTTCCGTCACTCAGTAGTATTTCAGTCGGAATATATGATTTTTCACTTTATGCGGTTTATCTTGTTATGTGTTTAACGCCTGTTGCAGTTGATATAAAGGAGGACAGAAAATGGAAATATATAAAATCGAAAATCTGACCTTTTCATATCCCGAAACAGACGAAAAAGCCCTTGATAATATCTCATTTTCTGTCAATGACGGAGAGTTTGTAACAGTGTGCGGATATTCGGGCTGCGGCAAAAGTACGCTTCTGCGTCAGCTTAAAACCTGTTTGCAGCCTTACGGAAAACGCAGCGGAAATATTATCTTTGAAAACTCACCGCTTGAAAATACCGATTTTGAAACACAGTCACGCAAAATAGGCTTTGTAACGCAATCTCCCGACAATCAGTCTGTTACGGACAAGGTATGGCACGAGCTTGCATTCGGTCTTGAAAGCCTTTCACTCGACAGCAATACAATAAGAAAGCGTGTTGCTGAAATGGCGGCTTTTTTCGGCATAGAACAGTGGTTCGATAAAAACATCAGCGAGCTTTCAGGAGGACAAAAGCAGATTCTCAACCTTGCGTCCGTTATGGTAATGCAGCCGACAGTACTTATTCTTGATGAACCCACATCACAGCTTGACCCGATAGCCTCAGATGAATTTATCTCGGCAATAAGAAAAATCAATCTTGAACTCGGTACAACAATAATAATCAGCGAACATCATCTTGATGAGGTTTTTCCGCTTAGCGACAGGGTTATTGTAATGTCGGACGGGAAAATTATTTCAGACGATAGCCCCGAAAACACAGGAAAAATACTCTATGCCGAAAAAAATCCTATGTTTTCGGCACTTCCGTCACCTATGCGTATTTATTCTTATGCAGAAGATAAAACATCACACAAAGCACCGCTGACGGTCAGTGAGGGCAGAAAATGGCTTTCCGAATATGTCAAAAACAAGACCATTAAACCGATTAAAACTGAAACACCGCTTTTTCATAATGAACTGCCTGTTCTTGAACTGAAAAATATATGGTTCAGATATGAAAAAAATCTTCCCGATGTTCTCAAAGGCGTAAATCTCAAAACATACAGCGGCGAATTTCTTGCAATACTCGGCGGAAACGGAACAGGCAAAACAACAATGTTTTCAGTTATCGGCGGAGTAAATCAAGCATACAGGGGAAAGGTTTTAATAAACGGCAGGGATATTTCAAAAGAAAAGAATGTATATGATACTCTTGCAATATTACCGCAAAATCCCGCAACGCTTTTCGTCAAAAATACGGTCGAAGAAGATTTGTATGACGTTTTTTCCGAAATAAATATAAAAGAGGAAATCATAAAACAAAAAGTACAAACCGTTATTTCTTTATGCGGACTTGAACATCTTAAAAAACGACACCCGTTTGATTTGTCGGGCGGTGAACAGCAGAGGGCGGCACTTGCAAAAGTATTATTGACAAATCCGAAAATACTTCTTCTTGACGAGCCTACAAAAGGTCTTGATACATTATTCAAACAAAAATTCGCTAAAATCATTCGTGCACTCGTGTCACAGGGACTATCGGTAATAATGGTCAGTCACGATATAGAATTTTGTGCCGGATATACCGACAGATGTGCAATGTTTTTTAACGGCAGTATTGTTTCTGAGAATACACCCCGTGCATTTTTCTCCGATAACAGATTTTATACGACATCAGCAAACCGTATGTCACGCAGTGTAATTCCAAATGCCGTTACCGTAAACGATGTTCTTTATGCACTTGGCAAAGATGTTGAATATAATAACAAAAACGATTTTGATGACAATATAAAAAAACTGTATGAAAACCTTAAAACAACTGATACAGACATCAAAAAAGCTTCAAATGAGAACTCGGAAAAATTACCCCTGTGGCGAAAAACAGGCGTGTTTGTTTCGTTTTTGCTTTTTGTTTTTTCAACAGGTGCAAGCCTTGATGTTTTTGAAATTCCGTATTTTACCGAAAATAAAATTTTTTCGTATTCTATGGTTTTTATCTCCCTGATTATGATAGTTTTTTCTCTCGGAATAAAGCACAAAACGCATAGCATAAATTCAGAAAACCGCAAAAGACATAAACTCACTAAAAGGACAATTTCAGCCATAGTTATGATATTCTCAGCAATTCCGATTACGATATTCATAGGCATATATTATTTCAATGACCAAAAGTATCTTTTTATATCACTTCTTGTAATGCTTGAATGTATGCTGCCGTTTTTTCTTGTCTTTGAAAAACGCAGAATACAGGCACGGGAGCTTGTTTTGATAGCGTCACTGTGTGCCTTGTGTATTTCGGGCAGAGCGGTATTTTATATGCTGCCGCAGTTCAAGCCCGTTACGGCACTTGTGATACTTTCGGGAGCGGCACTCGGCGGAGAGTCGGGTTTTTTGGTCGGAGCGGTTACAATGCTTGTTTCAAATATGTTTTTCGGACAGGGTGCATGGACTCCGTGGCAGATGTTTGCAATGGGAATTATCGGCTTTCTTTCGGGAATTATTTATCGCAAAGGACTTCTTCCGAAAAACAGAATTTCGTTTGCATTGTTTGGCTTTATCTCCGCAACGATTATATACGGCGGTATAATGAATCCTGCCTCCCTCATAATGTCGCATACCGAAATAAATCCGTCAACGCTGGCGGCATTTTATCTGTCGGGACTTCCGATGGATATTGTACACGGCTTGTCAACGGCGGTATTTCTTTATATAGGGGCAGAACCCGTACTGCAAAAACTTGAACGCATAAAGACAAAATACGGACTTATTGTTTGATATGTAATCGCATAATA